>JAYVOT010000898.1:0-3780 GCA_043757795.1 Chthonomonadaceae bacterium
CCATCGGCGGGAACATCTTGCTCTTTTCAAGCGGCTCGTTGATTCGGTCTCCCTCTCTGATTCTCGCGCGAGCGTTCATAATCGCTTCGCTGATAATCTCGTTTCCGACCGTTCCTGCAACAGTCTCCATCGCCTGAAGAATCGGAACTCCCGAAATAAGAAGAGTGGACAGAGTACGAGAGAAGCGGGCGAGACAGACTTTATGCGACAGCGGACCGAAAACGGGAACTTTCAACTTTATTCTATCGATGACTCGTTTTCCGACGCGCGTGGTGTAGGCGTATTTGAAAGAGAGCCACAGTCCGACTATGATCGCGATCATGATGTACCACTTGTGGAGGATGAAGTCTGAAAAGTCCACAAGGAACTGCGTCATCGCAGGCAAGTCTTTCACGCCGAGGTCTCTGAATAGTTCGACGAACTTCGGCACGATGAAGGTGCAAAGTCCGAGAACGATGAGCATCGCGACGATGATGACGATGACCGGATAAGTCAGAGCCGCTTTCACCTTTCGGCGCAACTCCATGTCCTTCTCAAGGAAGTGAGAGAGCCGCTGAAGAGCTTCTTCCAGAACTCCGCCGACCTCTCCTGCTCGGATAAGTCCAATGAAAAGGTTGCTGAAAACGTTCGGGTATTTCGCCATCGACTTCGAAAGAGTCTGTCCGCTTTCGACTTCCGTCTGTATCTCTTTAAGAATGCGCTTCAGTTTGGGGTTCTGGGTCTGCTCTCCAAGCACGTCAAGAGCGCGAACCAGCGAAACTCCAGCGTCGATCATAGTTGAAAACTGTCGGCAGAAAATCGAGAGGTCTTTGAGCTTGACTTTCCCGAATCCTACTCCCTGTTTCTTCTTGCCGGCCGCCGTCTGCTTCACGTCGCTGACGGTGAATCCCTGTTCCTGAAGCCTTCGCTTCAGCAGATCCTGGCTCTCCGCTTCGGAGGTTCCGGTACGAATGTTTCCGGCGACGTCTCGCACGGTGTATTGGAAAACTGGCATCGCATTGTCCTCGCTAGATTTTAGTCTCTAGGCATCTCATAGGTGGGGCAAAAGTTCCAGAGCGCCGGGGTCTGATAGATCGGCTTCCAGGCGCATTAAGCAAGACTGTCTTTTAGTAGGTGCGTTGTCCGGGTTGTCCTGCGCCGGGCATCGTCGCTGTTTTGATCATCTTATCAAGTTCAGGCGCGTTCATGGCTCGCGTCATCGCCTCTTCATAGGAGATGACTCCGCGCACATAGAGGTCTCGAAGGCTCTGATCCATAGTCGTCATGCCGAGGTTTGCGCTCGTCTGGATCATAGAGGTGATCTGGTGCGCCTTGGCTTCGCGAATGAGGTTTCGGATGGCGGGCGAGGCTCGCATGATTTCAAGGCAACAGACTCGCCCGGGTTGGTTTGCACGCGGGATGAGCTGTTGGCACAAAATAGCTTGCAAGTTGTTGGAAAGTTGCAGTCGAACCTGCTCTTTTCCGCCTTCCGGGAACGAGTCCACGATACGTTCAACAGAAGTCGCGGCGGAGTTGGTGTGCAAAGTAGCGAAAACCAGGTGGCCGGTTTCAGCTGCGGACACAGCCATCTGCATCGTTTCGAGGTCTCGCATTTCACCGACTAGAATAACGTCCGGGTCCTCGCGAAGAGCTGCTCTCAGAGCGTTTTTGAACTCTTTCGTATCCTGCCCGACTTCTCGCTGATTGATGATGGAGAACTTGTGCGTGTGAAGGTACTCGATAGGGTCTTCGATGGTGATGATATGCTTCGACTCTTCCGTATTGATTCGATTTATCATCGCCGCGAGAGTGGTCGATTTCCCCGAACCTGTCGGTCCGGTCACGAGTACGAGACCGCGCGGGAGTTTCGTCAGCTCTTCGAGAATCGAGGGCAAGCCCAAGTCTTTCAGGGTAGGAATTTTTTGCGGAATCTGCCTGAAGGCGAGAGCGACGTTCCCCTTGTCTCGGAATGCGTTCACTCGGAAACGGGCGATTCGCGCAAGTTGGTATGAGAAGTCGAGTTCCCAATGGGTTTCAAAGCGCTGAATCTGTTCGTCGGTAAGGATGTCATAGATGAGTCGTTGCGCCGCTTGAGGGGTCACTTTCTCGAACGGCAACGGGATGAGCGCTCCGTCGAGACGAATGATAGGCGGAATGCCGACTGCGACGTGCAAGTCGGAAGCGCCTTTCTCATGCATGGTTCGCAATATGTCATCAATGTGCGCATCGTCAAGAGGCATAGGGCGCGCGCTTGCAGGGACTTGCGGTTGGATCGGTTGGTTCATCACGGATTGCGCCTGCATAGCGGGCATCCCGGGGACTCCTGGAGGTCTATTGGGAAATTGGTTGTCGGACACGGTGTTGCTCCCCCCGTCGTTTAGCCTGAATCAAGCATTGAGAAATTTACAGGCTGTAAGCTGATAATCGGCGAAAAATGAACTCATATAGAGGTTTTTAGGATTCTTGCGCACTTTTGGCATTTTGTCAAGAGATGAGGGCGGACAGAAGTTCAAGACGTCGGGTTGAAACCCGCGTCCGGAGTTGAGAAGTCCGCATTCGCGCCCTCGGACAACGTCGGGTTGAAATCCGCGTCCGGAGTTGAGAAGTCCGCATGCGCGGACTCGGCATTCACCCGACTTCTCTCCCAACCCGCGACGACGAGTTTTTTCAATTCCGGACGCGGATTTCAGTCCGTCGTCGCCCCAATTCCAAACTCGGATTTCAGTCCGTCTTCTCTCAACCAGCGGATTTAGAAGCCTGCGGTGAAGACGACGCGCATAACTTCTTCCGGAGTCGTGATGCCTTCCAGGACTTTCAGCAGTCCGTCTTCGCGCAGTTCGCACATCCCGTTTCGTTTGGCAGCGTCTTTCAACTCCGTAAGCGGGGCGCGTCGAACGACCATCTCCGCCATCTCGCCGTTCATGACCATCAGCTCGTAAAAGCCGATGCGTCCTTTATAGCCGGTCTGTCGGCAAACCTCGCAGCCCCTGCCTCTTGCGAGTTGAACTGTCTGTCCCGGATCAAAATCCTTGTATCCGAAGCGAACAAGGTCTACTGCGGGAACCTCGTAGAACTCTTTGCAACTTGCGCAGATCTTTCGACCGAGGCGTTGAGCGAGGATGCCGATAAGAGTCGCGGAGATAAGGAAGGGTTCGATTCCCATGTCTATCAGTCGAATCGTTGCGGAAGGAGCGTCGTTCGTGTGGAGCGTCGAAAGCACAAGGTGACCTGTAAGCGACGATTCGATCGCGATTTCGGCGGTTTCCAGGTCTCTCATCTCACCGACCATGATGATGTCCGGGTCTTGTCGAAGGAAGGATCGAAGGGCGTTTCCGAAGTTGAGTCCCGCTTTTTGGTTGACCTGAACCTGAGTGATTCCGCTCAACTGATATTCGCAAGGGTCTTCGACGGTGACGATGTTTTTTTCAATACTGTTAAGTTTGTTTAGCAGGGAGTACTGCGTGGTCGTTTTGCCGGAACCGGTAGGTCCGGTGGAGAGGAGCATTCCGTTCGGCTGTTGCGAGAGTTCTTCAAGCTTCGCCTGCATATCCGCAGTGAAACCGAGTTTGTTCAAGCCGATCATGACGCTGCTCTTATCGAGAATTCGCATGACGATCTTTTCGCCGTGAAGACTCGGAAGGCAGGAGACTCGGAGGTCGTAATCTTTCTGCTCGAAGCGGATGCCGATACGTCCGTCTTGCGGAAGTCTTCGTTCAGCGATATTCATTTCAGACATGATTTTGTATCGCGCCGTGAGCGGCATCTGGATGTATTTCGGCATGGGCATCGCCTCATGCAAAA
>JAYVOT010000899.1:0-3768 GCA_043757795.1 Chthonomonadaceae bacterium
CCTGCCGCCTTCCCAACGCTTTCTCTGGGTCACCGATTGGGCCCCTGTGGTCGGCATCTGCGCCCATACTGCGGACCCCGGCAAAAATGACACCCTATACCCTTCGCGACAAATCCTCAGAGCATATTCGATATCCTCCGTGATCGAGGCCCCGGACCAGGGAACTCTCATTACTACTTCGCGAGTGAAGCACATCCCGTTTCCCTTTAAACCGTCTGAGAGCTTAAGTCGCTCACGCCCCAGAGGTTTCACAATATGCACAAGCGAGAGAGCGCAACACATTAATCGCGTTCTCCAGCTCTCATCGGGATTTAAAACTTCATATCTCGCCTGCATCGCTTTCTCGCCGGAATTCATCGCTTCCGCGAATGCTTTAAGCAAGTTTGGCGCAACTTGCGTGTCCGCATCCAAAATGACAACCGCGTCGAAAGTGGCGGCGGCTGACAGACACGCTTCAGAATTCGCAGAAAGAAGGCGTTCCAACGCCCATTCCAATGCGAAACCTTTGCCTATCTTTTCCAAATCGAATCGCTCTAAAGCGATCGCACCGTTCTCTTTCGCAATTTTAGCCGTCGAGTCTTTGCAATTGTCCGCTATCACGACAATGTCGAAAAAGTCTTTCGGATAATCCAGATGCATGATAGACGCCAGGGCAGCTCCAATCAACACCTCTTCGTTGTGCGCCGGTATTAATATGACGAATCGATTTGGCTTGCCACCCTCGAAAAAGGAGCTTTCATCTTTCGAGTTCAACTCTGAACTCTCCGATTTGCCCGCCGATGCAAAAGATTTCTTCAAAGGAGAAAGCGACACAAGTTTACTTCTGCCAGGCAAAGCGCATATCGCCAACCCCCATAGATACGCTACGCACCCTGCAAAAAAAACGAACGGAACCAACAAAGCGATTGCGAAAAGCCCCTCTACGGGCGTTTGAAAGAGAGCGAACATGAGCATTGTCATCATGGCGACTAACAAAAATTAACTCCTCACACATAGGACGACAGTATACTCGTATGAAAATTAAACACATTTTCAGTAAATTCGCTAGCGACAATCGTCACCTCCATCGCAACGGAAGCAAGTTCTTCATCCAGGTCCGGCGTCAGGCGAAGTATCTTTGCATCCATTTCGGCATCGCCATTTCAGTTCCATTCAGGACGACTCCCAGCACGCGGTCATCGCCAACCGCTTCAATTGCACGCGCGACGATCTCGCGAGGAGTGACTCCGGCTCGAACCACCATGACGATCCCGTCCAGAACCTTGGCGAGCACGCGAGTGTCCGCAACGGGCAGCACAGGAGCCATGTCCACTACGATGAAGTCGTTGTCCATACGTAGAGCGCTCATTACCTCTGAAAGGCGGGCTGAACGAGCGAGGCGTGCGGGATTTGAAGCCGCCCTGCCGGCAGGAACGATCGTAAAGTTTTCCAACTCGGTTCTTTGTATGATCCGATTCAGATCGTCCTCAGCGCCCTCCAATACGTCAACCATACCTGCGCAAGGCGGAAGATTAAGTCTTGTTTGCAGATCCCAGCTTCGGAAATTGAGATCGACGAGCGAAACTCGACTAGTCGAGTTTTGCGCGATGGTTCCGGCAAGGTTCATTGCGACAGTGGTCTTGCCTTCGCCGTAGACCGCCGAAGTGACACCCACCACAAAACAACGAGAGGGACTTGAAGCGCGCTCAATGTCCGCATGAAGGCGCGAATACTCCTCAGGAACGAGAATACGCGCATTGGCGGAGCTGTTTCGTCCGTTTCCGTTGAAACCCCCGTTTGAGCTTTGTCCGTTATTGCTCTGTCCGTTTCCGCTGCGGTTCGTGTTGCCGCTATTGCGTACGGGAGACATCTGTCCCGGTTCTGATATTCTTTTCTCGTCAGGCATACAACTATGATTCCTTATTTGCGTAGGTTTGGCGCGTTGGGCGCTATTCACATCGTTTTCAAGCCCGGGCGGAGTGACTCTACGCCCGGGCTATGAGCGAGATTCAACTGGGCGGCGGCAGACTGGGCCGGTTCTTTCCATCGCTTGCAACGCCAAGTTGGCGTCTTACCTTCTTTGGCGCATCCATTCTGGGCAAGACAGCCAGGACCGGCTTGTTCAGATGTTTCTCCACTTCCAGAGGCGTCCTCAATGAGTGATCCAGTGTTTCGGAGACGAGCGAGAAGGCGCCTGCGATGATAAGCCCAAGAAGAGGGCCGGCAGCGTACAGCAGAAGACTTTTGGTTCCAGTATTCTCTTGATCGGATTCGGGTTCGATCATCACGAACATTTCCGATGAATGCTGTTTGCGGTCCTCTTCTTTGTTCAGTCTTGCAATCTCCAACTGCTGTCGCAACATATTGTGGATATTTTTTCTGGAAGCGAGTTCTTCAGTCAACCAGTTGTATTTGTCTGCGACTTCAGGAGTTTTAAGCGCGCTAGTTCTTGACTCATTGTTTTTTGCAATTGATCTGTTCAATTCCTCTTTCATAGCGACCAGATTGGTCTCTTCCAGAGAAACTGCCGACAGAAGAGCGTCGTGTTGAGGATTTCGGATCGTTTTTTTGGATACCAGAGGGGCGCCGCTTGAACCCTTATTCGTTTCAGCTTCCTTGAGGGCTTTCTTCGCGACAGTCAGCGATTCCAGAGCCGCTTTGACATTGATGTTTGCGGAGGTGTATTTTCCGCTAAGTTCGTCGTAGTTCGTCTGAGCCTTGGAAACTGCGTCGAGGGCGAGTGAATAACCCGAGGTGTCTTTGACGCTGCCTGTAATCGTGTCGCCGTCCACAAATTCCGGGGCGGCGGCGAGTTTGTTGCGATTGTCCTGTAGTCGCTTTTCTTGAGAAGCGATATAGTATTTCATCTCTTCTACAGCCTTCTTGCCTTGAATATACATAGCCTGCTGAGAAGCCATATTGTCAAGCGGTTGTTCTACGCGGGACCTTGTAAAATCATTCACGTTTTTTTGGAGCGAGTTGACTTGTTCGCGATAACTGTCAAGTAGCGAAGTCAGGGTTTCCGTCTTCTGGGTGCTGATAATAGTTTCTTTGCCCAGAACGTAGTCGGAATAGTATGCGTAAAAAGCTTTAATAATCGCTGCCGCCCGGTCGTCTTGCCACCTGCAGTTGATGTCCAGAATGCCTTCGGAAGGATAGTTGGGGGAGATTGCCGCGCGAACATCCTTGCAAAACTTGTCGAACACGAGTTCAGGCAGTTGCACTCCTCGCGCGTCTTTGTCCAGGTTCGCTGTGCGCATCGCGGTCTTGAATGCGTCCTGGTTTCTCAAAAGTACGTTGAGGACGTTCAATTTGTATCGAACGCTTCCCAGTTGCCCGGCTTCCAAAGGCGCCATTGAAGTCTGGGGCGTTCCGGAGAGTCCCACTACCATAGTAGCGGTGTAGTATTTTGCGCGAGTAGTAGCCAGTATCGAGACAATGGCTGTCGCTAGAACGATGGAAACGATGAAAAGTCGTTTTGAGCGGAATACCAGTTCCACAAAGCTGTAGAGCGGCGAAGCGCCATATACTCTCATAATTGTTACCTCCCGAAAAATTGGAGAGAGTCTCTCCCGAATCGTCTGTTTTTATTGAACTCTGACCCATATACGGAGTCTTTCGAGCGCAACGTCACCACGAATTTAAAATTTCTTAAAAAAATTTAAGGAATTGAGAATCTCAAGCATTCAAAATGTTGAACCGGCTTGCGTAGGCTCTCGACTTTGAAAAACTCTATTCTAGTCAAAGCATTTGCATATTCCATGCCATTTGGATTTAAAAGGCAGTATA
>JAYVOT010000900.1:0-3764 GCA_043757795.1 Chthonomonadaceae bacterium
GCCGAAGGATGACGCACGATCACCCCGACGATCAATTTCTTTCCCCGGACGAAATCGACAAGGTTCAAGAGTTCGTCCCCTCCTCTTCCCTCCACCCAAACCTCCACCTGCGGGGTGCCGCCGGTCGACGTCACAATCTTGTAATCGGAGATGCGCGGGGGCGGTGGAATCAACAGCCGAGCGCCCTGCCCGACGCCCATCAGCGCCGTTCCCGCCCAACAGAGCGTCATCAGATCGCGAGTGGAAATTAGAGCGACAGGCGGCGTTTCGCCTGTGAATTTTTCGGAGAGGTATAGTCCCGTCGCGACGAGAGCGACTATCGCGGCGACAAGAATCAGTATCGGATGCGTCACTATCCAGGCGAAGCCCCTGAGCAGTCCGGAGATCGTCAGCGCCCAGAGAACGACAAATAGACAGACCTCTACGAGCAGAAGCGTGCGAAGCTCGGGATTAGCCGGGGTTTTAGGAGTTGCTTTCCCTTGCGCCAACAGGAGCGTCTGCTCCAGGGTGAGAGGGAGCGGCGGCAGAACCGGCATAGTAGGCTCGGAACCTGTGAAAGGTTGCCCGCAGTGCCGACATACGGCGTCGTGCGGCAGGCTGAGGTCCTGGCAATTAGGGCAGATGATTTGCATGGCGCGCCGCCTTTTTTTGAAACTCCAACGTCTCTTCCAAAGAACGAACTCCCGCCCAGGCTCCCAGTTCAACGCAGTTCAGGGCGGCTGCGGCGCAAGCGAATCGTACCGATTCTGTCATGTCCCAACCCTTAATTCTCCCGAATATCAAGCCGGCCCGGAATATGTCGCCCGCTCCGGTTGTGTCTATCACTTTTGGCGCGACATAGGCGGGAATATGAAGCGCTTCCCCAACTGCGCTTTTTTCAGCGAGAAAACAACCGCGCTCTCCCCACGTCACTATCACGTTCGCATCATGTCTATCCCGCAACTCGCGAGCGAAACGAGAATACTGCTCCCCGCTGTTCAATGTTTTTAAATGAGCATGAGAAGTGAGAATGATTTCGGAGGCGTCGCATGCCTCCGCGTCCTCTGAATAGTCCATTGAGACGACTTTCATACCCCATTTTTCGGCATTTATGATAGCTAGTTTCCCCGCTTCCCAGGCGTTTGGGTCCGAAGTGAAGTACGTTGCAGATTGAGCGATTTCCTGAGTCAGACTCGGAACCTGCATCGTCTCAAACCCCAGTCCGATCATCGTTCTGTTCCCGTCCGGCGTCGCGAGGCAGGCGCAGAAGGGCGTTCTACAGCCCGGCAATGTGGTAAGGTAAGCGGCATCGAAATCCGGGAGTTCGGATTGAAAAAGATTCTTCAAAAGCTCCCCGTCAGAGTCCTCACCCAGACTCGTGCCCAACAAAGCGACTTTCGCACCCCACTTCCAAAGAGCGATCGCGCTATTTGCCGCCTCGCCGCCGATCATTCTCTTCTCCTCAAGAATCGGCTCATAAGTCCCAAGTTCAGGAAGTTTCCCCATTCGCCACATCAGATCAAGTGCGAGGGTTCCGAAAACGACGACATCGTACTCTTTTGGCATATAGATTCAAACTCCGCAAATTGAATAAATGGATGTGATTGCTCAGTGTTAGACCACATCAAGCTTCCTGGTTTTATTTCAGGATCTAAGGCAACAAGCCTGATACGATGTGAGACCCGATGATGCTGTTGCGCCGGGTCTCAAAAAGTCATTTCAAACTAGCGGTTGCTCTGGCAACGCTGGGCGGGTGAGCGTGGGCATTGACAATGATACCTCGAAGTTTGCCGTCGACAGCATCAAAATGCGGAATGGAATTATGTGGTCTATCCAAGAAGTGAAAGGGTTGGCAAAACGGAGCGAAAATTTATGCGCGTCGCCTTTCTGTTGGAGCGATATACAGTTGCCTGTATGATCACAGGATTAAAATTCCGGGACTCTTGAATTTGACCTAATACTCTGTATTTTCGGCGAAGTTTTCGGTCTCCGCTCATTGCCATGTTTTGAATTATGCAGGTAGCAACTTGGATAACATCACTAAAATCCATAAGCAGCTGATCTGAGGCGGAGAAATTATTTTTCATCATAGTTCAATCTGTACCAAATTGACGAGGGTTTTCATACTACTGCTTCTCTGCTGCACTCGCAATGGGAGGTAATGGGCTAGAATCGGCGCGAAGCATCACTGCTTCCAGCCATTTTTTTAAATATATTTTTTTTGTCACGTACTTTAATCCTTCCTGCGCCTTTAATTTTGCGGCTTCCATTTGTCCTTCTGAAAGCAACACGCAGGCTTCACTGAGAAGAAGAAAACTACGTTCGCTCAGTGTATCTCTACACAGGGATTGGTCGAGTAGTTCACGAGCTTTTACGGCATCCTGTCGATAGTATGCCAGAAAGTATGCCAAAGCTACTTCAAAAGTAGGGCGTGTTAATTTATTGATCTTATCCAGATTCTCTAGAAGATAGTCCATTTCTGTTCCAGCGGCATCCCACTCTTCCTTATCGAAATAGTAGTATAGCGCACACATTCTCCCCGCAAGATCTCGTAATGACCTGTCTGATAATGCAGTCATCTTCCGGATTAATGCCGGTTCCAGATCTCTTGGACGAAGCCCTTGCATCAGTTTGCTTTCAAAAATCATCATCGCTTCAACGCAATCTGTTTCGAGGCTGTCGGTCAACATCAGTCGAATTATTGCACCATCACTCGAAAGTACACCCCCACGAAACGGAATTAAATTGATGATTGCAAAAATGAAGCTGTAAAAAAACGTCATAGCATACCCGCAGGCCATTCCAATTTTCCAACGCAACCAGGGGTCGGACCAATCCATAACCAATGTTATTTTTTTGCCGACAACAAATTGAATGATCGCTAAAAGTAGATTAAACAGTGAGCCTGCAGCGCAAATCAGGATTAATTTTTTGCGGAAATGTGTTGGATTTCTTGGGTAGCAGACTACTGCCCATCGAATAAAAGTGTCATTCTCATGAAAAGTTGTCTTTTCATCAAAGACGATTTTCAACTTCCCCAGATACATCTTTGAGCAAGTGAATCCTACAAGCTTGCAGCAAACATAGTGACCGAGTTCATGAATAATTAGGATGATGAATATTCCAATATAGACGAAGAGGAAACAGGGCGCTACCGTACCGTAATATCTCTGAAAGGGGATCAGACTCCCGAACAAGAATATTAGAAACAGGATAACCCAAAAGTTCGTTTTGTAAGGTTGAATTTGCTGTTTGTCCTGGCTAACCATGAGTATGTCGCACTTCTGCTTTCTGATTTTAAAGGCGTTTAGTAGACTATGTAAATGTACAATGATTGGTAACTACTCAACTTTAAATGTCACTAAATGCAGGTGAATTGCCGAAATAACCGCTACCAGTAGATGTCTATATCTGTAACTAAGAAAGAACCATTTGATTCACGCAGATTTTATCGTAGAATTTCACTAAAAATAATATTTTAAATATATATTGCCATATTTAGTGAAAAGCATAGCTGAGTAGTAACGAGAAGTATTACAAATAAGAAGCTGCCAGTGTTCCGCTTCGATCCATTCGTCAAATTTATACCCCAATTCGCTTAAGTGCGCGACTTTTTCAAATCCGAATTTTTCATGAAATCGAATACTCGCACCATATTTTACTGGGCTTATTTGACTGCTCTTCTATCGTAAGAGTTCAGACTTGATGAGACTTTTTTTTAATGATACTTGTTTGATGTCAGAACTCAATCTCATTTGTCGCTGACCGCTGGCTTAAATAGTCTA
>JAYVOT010000901.1:0-3753 GCA_043757795.1 Chthonomonadaceae bacterium
GAGTCTCACTTAAATTGCGCCCCCGGCGCTCCACGCCGCCCCCAACTTTGGGGGGAAATTCTTTCAAATCTGGAAATCGACCGAGTTTTGCAACCAGCATATCCGAATCGAATGCAAAATACTCCCAATAAAAGCTCTCTTCCCCCCGAAATCGGGGGCGGCGTGGAGCGCCGGGGGCGCTTGAGAATAACTTGCGGCTTAAGTTAACGCAGATGGGGATGGGGGTGAGGTGATCAATTTGCGAACTTGCTCTCGACAATAGAACTTTCGCACGAAGCAAATCTCGTCCGAACGACAATTCGGCGAAGCCTCGTAGCGTGGTTCTTCAGAGCCTTGCTTCCGCGGAATAGCGACTACAAGTTCCAATTACGCCTATTTGGATTTTCCTCATCCCCATCTGTTTTCACGCACTATTCCCCATGTTTTACACGATTTATCATCGCCTGCCTATAATGTTCGTCCGGTCGATTGTGAATTCTGTTCACGCTCTCTTGCGTCATGAAGTTCGGACCTCCGAACGACATCGTTCCAAGCAGAATTTTTGCCGCCTTGTCAGCCATCATCGTGACGGATTGAACGTCGGCAGGGCTTTTGCCCAGCGCGATAAACCCGTGATTTTGGAGAAAGATCGTTTTAGGATACTCTCCCCAATTATCCAAAAACTCTAAAACCCTTTTTCGAATGAGCTTGGAAAGCACGATTCCCGGATCTGAATATTCCACGAAACAGGGCGCGACTCCGCAGCATACCACCTCGTCTGGAAATGTTCTGCCGGAAATCGCTTCTGAAGGGTTGCGGGAACACAGGATGGAATTGATCGAAACAGGATGCGTGTGGCCAATGTAGTTCACATTGGGGAGCGTCAAAAGATAAGCGTGAAAAAAAGTTTCCACTGAAGGCGTTGTCTGGGAGTTCCGATCCGCCTTACTTTCGAAAAGAATGCGTTTTACTTCGTGATCAGGAACGCTGTCTTCTTCAAAATAGGGCAAAATCTTTGAGAAGGAGACCTCGCAAAATCCGGAAGAAGCGATCGTTTCGAGATTTTGACCGCTTGCTTTCACCAGAAACTGATTGTCATCAACCCTTCCGGAAGTATTGCCTTCCCCTAAAATCGCCAGATCCCGCTTCGGGTCTCCTAAAAAGTGCGAGAGCGCGGTCAGCTCCTGTCGAATCTCGAAATTAGTTTCCATTCTTGCTTCCTCTCCAGTCAAATTGACTCTCTTCTATTCGTATTTCGAAGAGGAGATTCCTTTCATACGCGGCTTCATGAGCGATTTCCGTGCGTTTTAAATAATTTCCCGTTCGGTTGCAGGATTTGGAATGTTTCAGGGCGTACTTGAAAAAGGTCATTGATCGAATACTATGCCGTATCGAGGAGCGCAACTTTCATGTCTTTTCCATCCGATTACATTGAGCGCGTATATGCCGGAACGCTGGGCAAAATAATAGGGGTCTATCTTGGCAGGCCCTTTGAAGGTTGGAGTTACGACCGTATTTCTCGCGAGCTTGGCGAAGTGAACTACTACGTTCACCAAAAGCTCAACTGCCCGCTCGTTGTCACGGACGACGACATCACGGGAACGTTCACCTTCTTGCGCGCTCTGGAAGACTATGGTTTCTCGAAAGCCCTCACTGCCGAACAGATTGGGCAGACTTGGCTAAACTATCTCATCGAGAAGAAAACTATTCTCTGGTGGGGAGGCATGGGAAACTCTACGGAACACACAGCTTACATGCGCCTCAAAGCGGGGATTAAAGCGCCTGAAAGCGGCACTATCGCTCTGAATGGGAAAGTGGTGGCGGAGCAAATCGGTGCGCAGATTTTCATTGACGGTTGGGGGATGATCGCACCCGGAGACCCGGCGCTCGCCGCAGACTTTGCGAGAAAAGCCGCTAGCGTGAGTCACGACGGCGAGGCGATTTACGGGGCGCAAGTCGTTGCAGCGATAGAGGGGCAGGCGTTCGTTGAGAACGACATCGACGCATTAATCGACGTTGGACTGTCGTTTGTTCCAAAAGATTCGATTATCGCGCAGATGATCGCGGACATTCGAGAGTGGCATGGAATCGACAAAGACTGGCGAGAGGCGCGTGCAAAAATAGAGCGTCACTACGGCTACGATAAGTTCGGCGGCAACTGCCACATGGTTCCTAATCATGGACTGATTATTTTAGCGCTGCTCTATGGCGAAGGAGATTTCCAAAAGTCCCTCATGATCGCGAACACAAGCGGATGGGATACGGACTGCAACTCCGGCAATGTCGGATGCATTCTGGGAATCAGAAACGGCTTAGCGGGACTCGAAGCCGGTCCCGATTGGCGAGGACCTGTCGCGGATCGAATCTTGATTCCAACGGCGGACCCGGGGCGCACGATTTCAGACGCTGTTTCAGAATCATATCGAATTGTCAATGCCGCACGCGCTCTTCAAGGCGAAGCTCTTCTCAAGCCCAAAAAGGGCGCTCGATTTCACTTCTCGCTTCCGGGGTCTGTGCAAGGTTTCAGGTCGGACGACGCGCCGGATGCATTGGGCGTGACGACGATCGAGAACGTCGCAGGAAGCGACGAGACCGGCGAACGCAACCTGGCAATACGATACTATAACCTGGCGACAGGGAGAGCTTCTCGCGTCGCAACTTCCACTTTCATCACTCCCGCCGATCTGAAAATGGGCGGTTACGAGCTGATCGCTTCGCCGACGCTCTATCCCGGTCAGAATTTGCGCGCGACGCTTTCAGCGGATAGCTCAAACGAGACTGCCGTCACTGCCCGACTTTTTCTCAGTTTCTACGACGAGCATGACAAGCCCGCAAAACTTTTTAGCGATCCATCGAAACTTTCGCCGGGCGCTTCACTCGAACTCCAATGGAAAGTTCCCGATACAGAAGGTTGCGCGATCTACGAGGTCGGCATAGACTTGACTTCGGAGAACCGAACAAACGGCGCTGTCGCTCTCGACTCGCTGACATGGGAGGGAACACCGCACTGCACTCTCAATCGCCCCAAATCCGGTTCGCTCTGGAAGAGAAACTGGGCGTCCGGAGTCAACGGTTTCGAGGGCGGCGGCGGCGCCGAACAGTTTAGAATCATGCAGGACGCTGGAATCGGGCTTCTTATTCAAGGCTGTCGGGAGTGGACTGACTACTCGTTTGAAGCCAAGATAACGCCTCATATGTCTGCCGCCTGCGGCATCGCCGTTCGAGTGCAAGGCATGAAGCGATACTATGCGCTCTTGCTCTGCGCTGAAAATAGAGTCAAACTTGTCAAGGCGCTGGACGGCGAAAAAATATTAGCAGAGGGGCATTGCGTCTGGGAGTTCGGAACTCCGCACACGCTTCGCCTGGAGGCAAAAGGCGACCGTCTGCACGGCTACGTAGACGGTTATAGAATTTTCGATCTCCACGACAAAGAAAATCCGCTTACTGAGGGCGCCATCGCTTTCGTCATCGAAGAAGGTAGGGTGGGAGTTCAAGATGCCGGGATATCGCCCTTGATTTGAGGCGGGAGTCGTATTGTTTTTGTTTGAACCATGATACCCATTATTATTGGATTTTCATGATCCTATGGCGGGAGTCGTATTATTTTTGTTTGAACAATGCTAATCCCTTAATCATGGGTATCATGGTTCAAACAATGATTATTATATAACGTAACTGATGTTACGCAGACCTTACGACCAAATGATTTTTTCGAGAGCGCTTTTGAATCCCATGACTAAAGTCACGGTCTAGGTGGCGCTTCGCGCCGTATGT
>JAYVOT010000902.1:0-3752 GCA_043757795.1 Chthonomonadaceae bacterium
GTTCGATGCCGTGCAACTCGGCAAGCAGAATTTGAATAAGAGCCGCAGAGGTGAGCGAACTGGAATCGAGGGCGACGGATCGAACGTCGCTCAGCGGGACACGCGAAAAAAGACGAACGCTTTTAACTGCTCCGTAAGCTGAAATCGAGATATTCGGAATAATCGTGATACCAGGGTTTTGAAAAGACTCGAAGATGGAGCAATTCGCAACGTCCAACTCGCCTTCGCGAAGCATTCTTGCAAGGACTGAGGGAACTGCAAAAGTCAGTTTGACATCCTCCTCGCATTCGCCGCTGTGAAACCAATCTATTAGCGGTTTCGCGTTGAGATAGGGGACAGTTCCGATCCGAAGCGTCATGTTCTTTTACTTTCATAAATACTTGAAAGGCTCTTATAGTTTTACAAGGCGATCAAGGAAGACGAAAAACAGGAGCGATATGCTTACCCAACCGTTCAACGTGAAGAAAGCGAGATTGACTCGACTCAAATCGTCCGGCTTGACCAACAGTTGCTCGTAGATTATAAGGCACGCTACGACGGTCACCCCGATGAAGTAAATCAGATGCAGTCCTGCAACCAACCCCGTTGCGATTAAAAGGGATAGCATGAGCGCATGCAGTATTCGTGAGACTAAAAGGGATTTCGCCTTGCCGAGTTTTTTTGGAAGCGAGAAGAGGCTGGAACGGGAGTCGACCTCATAGTCTTGCAGCGCGTAGATGATGTCGAATCCGCCGATCCAGAGCATGACGATCGCGCCGAACATCAGTGGAATAAGACTCCATTTGCCCGTGACGGCAAGCCAGGCTCCAACCGGCGCGATTCCGATAGCGCATCCCAAAACAATATGGCAAAGTGAAGTGAATCGTTTCGTGTAGGAATAGCCCAGAATGAAAAGCAGAGCGACCGGGGACAGTGCGAAACAGAGCGAATTCAATTGCCAGGACGCCAGCTCGAAAAGCCCCAGGGTCACTGCCAAAAAAATCCATACTTGCGTTTGAGAGAGTAGCCCGGCGGGGATGTGGCGCGCGGCGGTACGCGGGTTGTTTTTGTCGTAGTCCGCGTCGACGATCCGATTGAAAGCCATCGCCGAACTTCTAGCGGAAACCATCGCGACAAGAATCCAGAAGATCGTCCAGAGATCCGGGAAGAGATGAGGGCGAGCTGCCAGCAGAGTCGAGATCAGGGCGAAAGGAAGCGCGAAGATCGTATGCTCAAACTTGATCATCTCCAAAATCATGCGCGTGCGGGAAAGAAGGACTGCCATTAGGTCACCTCAATTTCACTCTTCGTGTTGCCATTCGGGAACAAGCGTCTGCTCGACGCCAAGCTGTTGCAGTATGCGTGCCACCAGATGCGCCACGAGATCCTCTATCGTCGCAGGCTTGTAGTAAAAGCCGGGAGAAGCAGGGAGGATCGTCGCGCCGGCCTCCGCTAGTTGGGTCATGTTGCGAAGGTGAATCAGGTTCCAGGGCGTCTCTCTCGGCACGAGAATCAGCTTTCTTCGCTCTTTCAAACAGACGTCTGCTGCGCGCGTCACCAGGTCGTCGCTGATCCCGTTGGCAATGCGTCCGGCGGTTCCCATGGAGCAAGGGACGATCACCATGCCGTCATGTCGGTACGATCCGCTCGCAGGCGGGGAAAAATAGTCCTTTTTGTCTGCAAATTTCAACACAGGGGTGTCTATTCCAATGAGAGTCTGCGCGGAGAGAGTTCTCAGGTTCAGAGTTTTTCCCGTCTCAAGACTGATGACCTGCATCGCCTGATCGGAGAGCGCCACGTAGATTTCCTGGTAATGCTTAACGGCTTCTTGCAAGAAACGAATGGCGTAAGGCGCTCCGCTCGCTCCGGTGATCGCCACTACAAGTCTGTGCGTTTTTCGTTCGTTGTCAACGTGCATGAGGGTTCGTTTCGATCTATTTCAAAAATGCGCAGAGGTCCGGGTCATTAGGGGCGAAAGTTTGCATTTTCTTTATCGCCGCCAAAAGCAGTATCTGATCGTGCTCTTGCAGATAGTACTCGCACTCTTTTCTGTTGAGCAACGCCCTCTCGACGACGACGCCCGCAGGGTCGCCGTTGAAGGGTTCGATCGCGCGGATATTGCCGACGTACATCGTGAGATAACTGAATGGATTTGCGTAGTAGCGTCCTTGCAAGCGCGCCGAGTAGTCGATTTTGATCGCTGCGAAAAGGCGGTAGTCCGGTTCGACGTTCGCGTTCGCCTCTTCATAAATCTCTCGATTCATCGCCTGCTCTCTTGTTTCGCCCGGATCAAGTCTGCCTCCCGGAAATCCGTAGCTGCCTCGTTTGTCCTTCACAAGCAACAATTGACCTCTATAGAAGGCGACCAAGTGCACCGAAGTCGTCGGCGCGTCGTCCGGTAGCTCATCAACTAGCCTCGCCGTGAGTCTCACAGGTTGCTGTCCCCACTGCATGTCCGTCACAAAGAGGAGAGGTCGGTCTATATAGGAAGCGGCAACTTGATTCTCATCTTCTTTCAACTTTATCCTCTGATTGTTAATATTATTCAGAGTATACCAGAGTGATGCAGGTTAGTCAAACGGCTTTTCGACACTCCGTCCTCGATTAAATTCGAGTGCGCAAGGGCTACAATCCCAGTTTGTTCCACATCAAGTCTATTCTTTCCTTGACTTCGTCGGACATCACGATCACGTCGGGCCATTCTCTGTCGAAGCCTTCCGCAGGGAGTTTGCGAGTGCAGTCGAATCCGATTTTGGAGCCGAATCCTAAAGTTCTCGAGGAGTGGTCCAAGACGTCTATCGGACCTCGCACTATGCAAGTATCGCGTTCGGGGTCGATGTTGTTGCCCAGCCTCCAGAGGCACTCCTTCACGTTTTGGACGTCTACGTCCTCGTCGAAAATGAAGATCATTTTCGTGAACATCGCCTGTCCTAACCCCCAGAGAGCGTGCATCGCTTTGAAAGCGTGGCCGGGATATTTTTTCTTAATGGAGACGAGCGCGATATTGTGAAAAATCCCTTCCACCGGCAGGTTCATGTCCACGACTTCCGGCAGCGCCAGTTTGAGTAGCGGCAGAAACAGCCTTTCAGTCGCTTTCCCCAGCCAGCCGTCTTCCATAGGAGGGCGACCGACGATAGTGCAGGGATAGACAGGATTTTTTCGGTGCGTGATTGCGGTGACATGAAAGACCGGGTACATATCCGCTAAGGAGTAGTAGCCTGTATGATCGCCGAAGGGACCCTCCATTCTGCGTTCAAAAGGGTCTATTTGGCCTTCAATCACTATTTCGGCGTCTTCCGGAACCTCTACGTCCACAGTGATCGCTTTGACGAGATTGACCGGCTTCTTCCTCAGGAAGCCCGCGAAGAGCATCTCGTCAATCGCAGGAGGAAGCGGGGCTGTGGCGGAATAGATGATCGCCGGATCGCCGCCGAGGACTACGCAAACGTCGATCTTCTTGCGCTTGTCTGCCGCGATCCTCATATGTTCCGCCCCGACTTTGTGCATTTGCCAGTGCATTCCCGTGGTCTTCTTATCGTAGACCTGCACTCGATACATCCCGACATTGCGCTTGCCGGTGTTGGGATCGTGCGTGAAAACCAGCGGCAGAGTGATGTATCGCCCGCCGTCCTGGGGCCAGCAGTGCAAAATCGGTATTTTGTCAAGATCGACGTCGTCGCCTCTCATCACGACCTCCTGGCATCGTCCAAGACCTTTCAAATGTTTCGGTGGAACTTTCATCAAGGTTGCCAACTTCGGCAAGAACTCCTTCG
>JAYVOT010000903.1:0-3748 GCA_043757795.1 Chthonomonadaceae bacterium
TGTCGTGACTATGATGGCGACAGTCGGTTTCGGAGATTTCAATCTGAGGCAAAGTCCCTGGTGGCTCAAACTCTACGGGTGCGGGGTGATGATCTCCGGCGTGATTCTGGTTGCCGTTTTTTCAGGCATGGTACTCGATTATCTCGTGTCAAGCAGAGTGGATCAAGCCCTTGGCAGACGCGCCTCCAAACTGCGGGATCATGTCATTCTTGTAGGGTTGGGCGATGTGGGGAGAAGAGTGGCAGAGGAGCTGAAGCGCAGAAACGAGCCTTTCGTCGCTATAGAGCGAAGCGCTGAATATGACTCCGCCTCGCCCGCTTTCGATAAGATGATGGTCCTCATAGGGGACGGACAACGAGACAATTTGATGTCGCTTGCAAACATCGAGATGGCGCGCGCCGTTATCATCACCACTACGAACGACCTCGATAGCTTGCGAATCTCGAACGTCGCGGATCGATTGAACCCGAACATTCGTTGCGTCATTCGCATCAACGACTCGGCTCTCGCCTACAAATTGGGGATGAGAATGAAGATCAATCGCACGATCAACGCTGCCGCTATTTCGGCAGCGCACTTCGTCGCCTGCGCTCTTCGAGAAGGAACGGATCAGAGTTTCATGCTGAATGACAAACTATACGCGCTTCGATGGCTCAGCACGGAGGAAAGCGCCTCAATTCCTGCATCAAATCGAGCGTCCCTCCGTGAAAAAAGTCTGATGCAACTTCGCTTTAGCTGGGATCAGCAGGAGTTGGTTGAACCACATACGCAAGGCTTCGCGCCGAAACGCAAGGAGGGGCTGATGGTAGTGGAGCGTTACGACGCTGTCTCTCACGACTGGATGCCCGCGCAGTTGGAAGTATCGCCGAAGCGATCGAGTCCCTCGGAATAGAGTGCCGATTTAGTCTCAGTACGCGAAACTGAAACGCCGCGCGCGATTTCGCATTCCCCGGGCGTTCACAGCATGTGGCGGCTCTTCCGTTCAAGCTCCCTCAGGCGTAATTCGATTTCATCCTCTAAATCCTCTCCATCCTGTCCAAAGATTCATCCCCTTTTTTCAACGAAATTCACTTGGGCTTGGAACAAGTCTGCAACGGGGATTAAGACGGAGCCAGAGCAATTACCTCACTTCTTTTGATAAACGCGAACGTAATCGACTTCAAAGCGCGCTGGAAACTTCGTTTTGGAGGGATCGCCGCCGTTTTGCCCCCCGATAGCGAGATTTAAGAGAATATAATGCGGTTGCTTGAAAGGATTTTTGCCGCTCCCATCGCCGTTGACCGTCTCTTTCAAGTCAGTCTTGTTCAACTCCTGCCCGTCCACAAATAGAGCGATTGCATTCTCATCCCAGTCCATTCGCCAAATGTGGAATTTGGAAGACCATTTCGGATCTTTGAAATTTGCGATAGGTCTGCTCGTCGAATGCCACTTTCCATTCCAACGCTTGTCCGTCCCCCAAACCAGATTTGCCAACAAATTTCCCCGATAAAACTCCATGATGTCGATCTCGCCGCCGCTCGGCCATTCGCCCGCCGAGCCGATCGTCCAAAAAGCGGGCCACATTCCGGAGCGCGTATCGATCCTCGCTCGCATCTCAAAGCGACCGTATTGCCAGGCGTGAAGCCCTTCCGTTTTCAAACTCGCTGACGTGTATTCGGCATACTCTCTGCTACGGCGCCATTCAGCATCGCCCTTCACAAAATCGGGGTTGGGAACGCGTTCACGCCGCGCCTCAATCGTCAAAATCCCTTTCCGACAGTAAGCATTGGCTTCCTGATACCGCTGAAACTCTTCGTTGCGGACAAAGCCCTTTTCAAAACGCCAATTTGCGGGATTTGGAATACCGTCCCTCTCGAACTCGTCCGCCCAGACTAAATTCCATCCGGGCGTGTCGGCAACTTTCAAAGTCGGTCTTACCTCTTCCGCTTTTAGTTGCGCCGTCGCAACCGAGAGATTCCCGAAAAGCAATAGGATCCCTGCCGCCAACTTTGAAAAATGTCGCAAAATTTCAACCTCTTTCCATCCTCATTTGGAATATTGAAAATGCCCTCTCCTATTAATTAGGAGAGGGCATTTCACCACCGTCAGACGACGTTGCGGCGGACTTGAGGCGCCGACTTTTTCGAACGAACGGGCTTGATGTTCGCGACTGCTTCCGGTTCGTAATCGAGGAGTTTCAGCCAGTCTTCGATCGCGTCGCCCTTCGGGAAAATTTCGTTTTCCTTATATTCCACTCGGAGCGCCTTTTGCAGATCTTCAACGCTGATGCCCTCGATGTCCGAGCGTTTTTCGATGCTGCGTTTGATGGCGAAATCTTTCGCTCGCTCGCAGACCGATTTTATTAAAGCGCCGGAAAGCAGATCTTTCCAATAAAGAATTTCCGTACTGCCGCTCTTCAAATGGACTTCCAGAAATTCGGTCTCTTCCACTCGCCGAAAGGTAGATTCCGTCACTAAGTCCAACACCTCGTCAAGCGCGGAGCAGACATTTCCCTTGTGGTCGCGCACCATCGCCGGGTCAAGCGGCACATCCGTCAAGTAGATTTTGAAAATGTCTCGCGTCGATTTTCTGTCCGGGCGAACCACTTTGACTTTTCGGTCGATTCGTTCGGGTCGCAGAATGGCGGGGTCGATGTAGTCCGGTCTGTTGGAAGTCAAGATCACCACGACGTTGTCCAGACTGACAAGCCCGTCCATTTCGGCGCAAAACTGCGGAACCAGCGTGTTGGATATGTTCATCCACCTGCCGGAAGATCGCGTTCTCAGCAGAGATTCAGCCTCATCTATAAAGATGAAAACAAGATGTCCCTCTTTAGACTTCTCCCGCGCCTGCGCGAAAATTTCGCGAACCATTCTTTCCGACTCGCCTAGCCACATATTGAGTATTTTCGGACCGTTGATGTACATGAAATATTCGCGCACGTCATTGCCGGTTCTCTCTCTAAACTCCTGGGTCAGGTTGTAGGCGGTGGCTTTGCCGATGAGCGTTTTGCCGCAACCCGGAGGTCCGTACAAAAGAATGCCTTTCAGTGGACGCTTGCCGAAGCGCTCGAACAGTTCCGGATGCAACAACGGGAGTTCGATGGCGTCTTTAATGACGCCGATCGCCTCTTCCTGTCCTCCGATTTTGCTCCAGGGCAACACCGGAACTTCTTCGAGATAGAAATCCATCGCCTCTTTTGCTGGAAAATGCTCCATAGCCACCTTGAAATTCGGCTCCATTCGAACTTCCGAGCCAGCTTTCAACTTCTCATCCAAAAGGGCTTCACCTCGGTAGACGATCCGGGACGACATCCCCTGAGCGTCCATCGAGACCCGCAATCGACCGTCTTCAAGAACCTCGCTGATTTTGACTATGGATCCCCCGGACGCATAGCCGAGATCGCCTACGATAGCGTAAGCGTCATTCACCTTTACCTGAGTGCCGATTTTAAAATTTTGGTTCTCAAGCTTCGGATCAACGTTCGTAATGAACTCTTGCTCGCCAAGGCAGATTCGCACGATATTCGGGTCTTCTTCCATTTTTGGAAGAAGACGGGAGCGTTTTCCGGATTTCGGTTCCGGCGCTACCTTGCCAAGAAAAACCCCGATCCTGTTTGCGGGCGAGGTGAGTTTCACATAGGCTTCTTCGAACTCTGCGATGACGGTTTTAGCCTCGTCCATCATCTGTTCGTCAGTCTCAATCTGCTCCCGAAGCGCCATGAGATAGCCGAGGCGAGGATCATTCCGAGGCGTAATTCGAATCACTT
>JAYVOT010000904.1:0-3745 GCA_043757795.1 Chthonomonadaceae bacterium
ACACGGCGGAACGCCACCCAGACCGTGACTTTAGTCATGGGACTTTCGTCATGACGCTCTGTCGTTTGCGTAACATGACCTATTAAATCTAAACTCTCAAATTTAGAACGCTCCTTCCGCTTTGGCGCCGTTGGAGGAGAGGAATCCAAGATTGCCGTTCACTTCAAAGAAGACCCGATTGTCCTCAAACTCCAACGTTAATGTCGGGGAGAAAAGCGCTTCGAGATAACAGAGTTTGATGGTGAAAACGTTCTCGTTAGTCCAGACTCCAAAGGCGGAGACTTTGAGAGGTTGAGGGATTCTGTTCTTAAAAGAGGACCGAAAAGTCGTCTCAGACTCCGCCCAATCTCCGTTTCCACAGACAACGCGACACTCCCCTTCTCCGTCGTTTATTGTCAGAACAGTCTCTTTCTCCCCGAAATTACAACGAATAGTGTCGATTTTTTGGACATTGTTTTTCTCATCTTCCCGAAAAACGTACTTCTTGCCGGAAACCCTTTTTGCAGTTCCGGAAGTTGCCATGCCTTCCGGCGGGGTCACCGCGAACCTTGCTATTTTTTCTGCTAGGCGACCGTTTGAATCGTCCGTCGTTATGTTGCCGGAGTTGAGCGCCGGAATTAGATGTTCCCAAACGAGATTGAGCGCCGCCTGCATATCCCCGACATTCGAAGTGATCGCGACGACAGCTTCTTGCTCTTCCATCACGATGCAGTACTGCCCGAAAGCTCCGTCTCCTCGATAAGCTCCGTGCCTGCTGCGCCAAAATTGAAACCCGTAGCCCTGCGCCCAATCGCTGTCCGGGTTGTCCCCATTGGAGATATGAAAGCGAGTCGCCTCCTCCGCCCAACCCTCCGGCAAGACGCGCACGCCCTCCCAAATCCCCTTTTGCAGATAGAGTTGACCTAGCTTAGCGATGTCTTCCGTGGTCGCGCTCATCCCCCATCCGCCGAGATTGATCCCGTGCGGGCAACAGTCCCAACTAGCGCTCGTGATTCCGAGCGGCTCGAAGAGTCGAGGCTGCAGAAACTCCATGAGCGTTTTTCCGGTCGTTTTCTGCACGATCGCGGAGACCATATAAGTCGCTATCGAATTGTACATGAAGTGGGTTCCCGGCTCTTTTTCCGGAGGCGTCGCGAGAAATCCCTTTATCCAACGATTGCCGTCTTCGCCTTCCATCGGATCGTATTTTTCATCTAAGTGCCCGGTACACATCGCGAGCAGATGCCTGACCTTCATTGAGTCAAGATGCGGCGATACGACTGATGGAAGCTCCTCTGGGAAAAACGAAGCGACCTTATCCTCTAGAGCGAAAAATCCTTCTGCGACGGCAAGCCCTGCTGCCGTGGAGCAGAAACTCTTGCTCAGGGAGTAGAGGATATGCGGATAGTTCGAAGCATAAGGAGAAGCCCATGCCTCCGCGACTACGTGCCCGTTTTTTACTACCATGAGACTGTGCAGTTCCAGAGAAGCGGCTTCCGCTTCCTCTAGAAACGAAATAATTCCCTTAGACGAGACTCCGAGCGTCTCAGGCGACTTTCTCGGCAACTTTTTTTCGGTTGTCAATGCTTTAACTCCTGGCCGTAGTGAATGGTTTGTGTCCTCTGCCGAGATCGCGCAGAAGAGAGTGGAATGATTCTCGGAGGCTTGTGCCGGACATTCGGCTGTTATGTGGCGGCAAGATTTATATTTAATTAGGTTCAAACGGGAGGATCCGGGATAGATCGTCGTGGAGAAGAGTGGTCGTCGTCGCTTTCCAGTCTGCGTAGGCAGCTAGCGGTCGAATGACGGCGAGGGCTTCTGCGATCTCGGTATCTCCTTCAAAAAATTCAGACACTTGGAGTAGACCGTCAAAAAGCATCCGAAGTCCAAGCTTATACGCCGGTATTCCGCGTTTCGAGGCTTCAATCAGATATCGTTTCGCCTCGATCCGATTGCGCTCGTTGTCTTCTCCCTGCAAAAGACTGGTTGCATAGACAACGGCTCCGTCTGCGATATCGGGGAAGAAGTCTGCAAGGTTTTTCATCCAGTCTCGCCTGTCCAATCTTCCAGCCTGCAATTGGTAGTACGAGACTATAATCGCTTCCGTCGGTTTTTGGGTGTCGTTTTCAAGTTTATGGATAGTTTCTTCAATAATTCCTTGTCCTACCAGACGCGCCGCTTCGGTCGATCCGGCGTTCAAGTAGGAGAGAAGAGCTTCGGCTTCCGGCGAATTGATATGAATAAGCGCTCTAATCGGAGGCAAGCCGCTGTTTCTGCTCATCGACGTTGCTGCATCCTCGGTCAGCACGAACAAAGCGGAACAGTTTTTCACCGGAGGCAACGCTACGAGCATCTGTTTGCGATATTCCTGTCCGTCCAATTCAAGCGAGAGATAGATTGGGCGATTTGAACCGGATGTCATTGAACGCGAACACCTGAACTGTGCGACAAGCCGCATATCGCCGAGGTTCTCAACAGAAATTTCTTCAATTTTGTATCCTCCGCTCCATAGCTCGGACTGGGAAGAGCGATTTGATTTTATCCTTGCGGAACGCGAATATTCCGGCGTGAGGATTGGAAAGTAAACGTGCGCTTGATTGTCGTATGCATACGTTCCGATTAATTTCACCTTGAATCGAGACCGCGATTCAACAGGCGCAGGCGTAGGATCCGGGGTCCAATTAAAGCCGCGGTCGGGCAAAGGCGGCGCCTCTTCAATCGAGATCGTTGTGGATTCGTTTCCCGCAGCTTCATCCGTCCCTGTATGCGACATAGAAGGCGATTGAGCGGCATAATTCAGATCAAGTCCGCCGGAACGTTTGATCCCCTCTCTCGCATAAGCCCACGAAAGCCCTTTTTTGGGTGAAGGGTCGTCGGACTCAAGGATGAGAGGGCTGGGAAGTTGATCGCCGGTCTCGGTTATTGAGACTGTTCTTAAGATATTTTCGCCGCTGGGCAGAAGAGCCTGTATTTGATAAACGCCTGCTCCTGGAGCTTCGAGGAGATATTCGTCGCTTGTTCCAAGACTGACCACCTCTCTTCCGACATTGATCATATTCTCGTCCACAAGCGTGACGACTACCGGGGTTTTGTTGGCGTTTTGAGTCTTTTCGTCAAAGTGAAACACTATTTTCGACATCATGAGTCTCCTAGTGAGTCGACCTGTATTGGTTTATCCATCACAGGGGGAAATGCCTGAACTTTCCTGGCGAAGTCTTTGAAACCAGATGCAAAAGTTCCATTGATGGTGCAAACTCCGGAATGAACCTTCAATCTCCAGGGTTCCGAACTTGTCGCTTCTCTCGAATAGGAAATGTTCTGACTATCTTCGATCTTGAGAGTTGCGATCAAATGAGCCGCGTCCGGTTGGCAGAGGATAGATGCCAGCACTTCAAAAGGCTCTGCTGGAAAGTGAATTTTTTTTGGAGGAAGGTTAGTGGATCCGCCGATATCGTAGCTTATTGAGACATCGACATACTGCTTTCCCAACCAGGGAATCACGATGGAGAGCGCGGATCCCAACGATGCCGTGCTGACGGCATAGGGATCGGCATCATCCGTTCTTTGCGATACTCCTGTTCCTTTGAAACACTGTGTCAACGCCTCGACAAAGTAACTCCGTTCCCCGGGCGGTCCAGTCGCTGACTGTCCTGCTTTGGAGGCGTAAAAGATTGGCGCGTTTCGACTGAATGTCCCGCCTGCTATATTGCCGATGAGCGATTGACCGATGTTGCCTGTGGCTGCAGCGAGCTGTACCTCGGTAGGT
>JAYVOT010000905.1:0-3734 GCA_043757795.1 Chthonomonadaceae bacterium
GGATTGGTATCTCGAACATGCCTTTCAAACAGTGAAGGCGATCAAAAAGTTCGCGCCGGGATACGCCGAGTCCGGGCTTATGGTCGGCAGCGTCTTTCCGGAGATCATTCGAGATTTGAAAAAGGAAGGTTGGAGAGACAAAGCGGATGAGTTGATCGTATACATGAAGTCTCGCGAAAAATTGTGGGAGGCGAAAAGATACCCTTTCGGCAGCGAAATGCCCTGGGACTCCACCGGACAAGAAGAGATATATTCCTGGTTCTCGTACTTCGGCGCGGACATCAAAGCGAAAGTCACTCTCGACGCGATTTTGGGATACATGCCGACCGTCCCGAATTGGGCGTACAACGGGGCGGGGCGGCGCTATTTCGATGCGCCTGTGAACGGCACGCGCTGGCCCGATATCGTTCGAATGACGAATCACTACGGCTCAACGATCAATTCGATCCCCATCATCGATTCTTTTCGCAAACGTCCCCATGATCTCTTGCTTTTGCGGGTGGGGTATGCGGGCATGAACCAGATTCTGGCGAACATCGACTCGGAAGGCTTCGCTTCCTACGGGTTCGACGCCGACCCTGCGATCTTGAAATTCGACCCCTACACGGCGGACTACGGCATCGCTTTTTACGGGTACGCGAAAAACGCAGGATGCTATGTGGTCAATGATCCTGAGTTCGGTCGGCTGGCGTTCGGCGGGAACATCGAGAAACAAGGTCGACGAATCACGATCGTTCCAAAAGACGGATTCAGGAAAAATATTTTTATTGCGGAGCTTGGATTGTCGCTAAAACTAGACGCCGGACAGTTTGAGCAAGTCGTTTACGATCCGGTAAAACAGTCCCTTTCCGTGACTCTTGCGCCTAAAACCGGATATTCTCAAAAAACGCATCTGATTTCAGAAACCGCTTCAAACGGTACTTCCTGGGTGTTGGTCGGAGCAGACCTTCGCACAAAATACATTTACGATATTCGCCTCTCAGAAAAGTCAAAGTTGATTGTTCTCCATCACAGTATGAGGGTCCGCCATTATATGAAGTAAAGGATGGGGAGATACGCTCTCGGTTCTCCTACTTCACCTCCGCAGAAGCGATCCAAATGCTTGAATTGCCTACTGTAGAGACGAATGACCTAGTGGAGCGGATGATAAATGGAAGTTGATATTCAAGGCATGGCGAACGAAATGCGATTTCAAGCAGGAGTGTCGTCGTCATTTGACGAAAGTTACAGCCAACTATCATTTCACTGAAGGGGAAAGCTATTTATGTCGGACAAGTTGAAAGTCGCAGTCGTCGGGGCGGGAAATATCGGGAACCTGCATGGGCCGATCTACAAACGAAACGAGAAAACAGAACTTCTGGGATATTGCGATATCTTGAAAGATAAAGCCGACCGTTCAGCGGCAAGGGACGACGTCAAAAGTTGGGGAGGCATCGCCGAAATGCTCGCCGACGTCGGGGGCGAACTGCAAGCCGTTTCCGTGGCTTCGGCGGGAGCCGACAACGGCGGGGATCACTACGTTCCCATCATGGAGTGTTTGAATGCCGGACTGCATGTCCTCGGTGAAAAACCGATCAGCAACAACATCGAACACGCTCGCGAGATGGTCGCGCTTGCAAAAGAGAAGGGAGTCTATTTCGGGATCAACCTCAATCATCGCTTTACGCCTCCCGGCAAAAAAGCGAAGGAATGGGTCGACTCCGGTAAACTTGGCAGCATTCTACTATGCAATATGACTATGTGGATCGGCAATCCGAACGAGACGTCGCCCTGGTTTCATATTCGCGCTCTGCACCCTCACTCACTGGACATCATGCGATACTATTGCGGCAAAGCGACGAAGGTGCAAGCCTTCTTCAATCGCGCCCCGAAGGCGGACGGACCTGACGGAAAACGCGTGTGTTGGAGCAACGCGCAAGTGAATATCCTGTTCGAAAACGGTTGCGTCGGGCATTTGACAGGCTCCTACGACACGAATCCCGCGCACAATCTGGAGCGTTGCGAAGTGATGGGTACCGAGGGGCGATTCGTCTTGGAGAACTGTTTTGAGGAACTGACTTTCTATCCGCGGCATAGCATGGAACTCACTGTTTTGAAAAACAGCATCATGAACGGCATGACGGGGTTCGGACAGACCTTTGACTATCGGATCAATCGCTGGATCGAACAGGTTTCCGCAGGCGTTCCCCGCGAAGAGATCGAAGCGAGCGGAGAAGACGGTCTGGCGGTTCAGGAGATCATCGAGGCGGCGAAAACGAGTTGGGAAGAAAACCGAGTGGTCGATGTGGCAGGATAAGAACCTCAAACGATGGATGAGAATCCTCGCCGGATTGGTTCTGATGTCGTTCGGCGCTCCCTACTTCGCATCAGGGTTCCCGATGCTTCTCGTAGGCTTGCCTCTTCTGCTCATCGGACTTGGAGCGACCGGCGAAGCGGGGTTTCGGCTCTGGCAGGGTTGGAAGAATCGCCCCGATCCCTATGACCTTAGCCTGCTGAACGAAACTTCCCCCTATCGCGGCGAGAGTCGAGACGATCCTGCCGAGGAGCCGTCTCGCGAGTCGGATGCCGACGATCTCGTTATCTGCCTACGTTGCCAGGTCTCGATGCCTTCGCACTACTCCATCTGCCCGCAATGCGGCGTTCCTCTGGGACATTGACCGCCAAAAGCGAATTCACTCTTCTCGTCGAGAGGTGAATTTGGAGGCGAGCACGCAGTGCGGGCAGTAGGGATTGTTGCAAAGAAGAGCGTCCCCTGAGCCTTGCAACATGGCTATCGCCAGCGAGACGACCTCCTCCTGTCGCATCAGTTGAGAGCGCGCTTCTCCAATTAGCCCTGTTCGCAACAGCCGCGCTTGTTGCAGGATAGGCTCCATGCGCGCAAACCCTGCACTGCATTCAGGAGAGCCTTTCATCTGCGTCCACGAGTTCTCCGACGTCTTGACGAGCCTGCTTCGATGCGCGTAAGGGGCGTTCGCCCAAACTTCCGCAAGATGAATAGAACTGTTCGCTGTCTGTCCGACGCCGATCAATAGAATGCGTCCTCGGTTTTGATGCAGTTTCGCGAGCGGACTTGAAGAGCCTAACGGATAGTGAAGCGGAGCGTTTTCCGTAAGATTTCGAGCGAGCGGACCGAACGCGGCGAAAGAGAGAGCAGGATGATCGCTTCGATGCGCTTCCGGAAGTCGTCGAACCGTCTCAGCGAAGACCCCTATCGCTTCGATTTCCACCGGCGTGCCGACACGATCAAACAAAGGAACTTTCTCGCGGAGTTCGCCTAGCGATTGCAGGGAAGTCGGAGCATTCTCGCTCAAGGCAGGGTCTCGAAGCTGACCGGTAAAGGTCGGAACCATCAGCGTTCCCTCTGCGCCAAGAACCTCTTTAAAAGCCTCAATCAGAGTCGTAGCGCCATTTTCCATCACACCCATAGAGCGGAGCGACGCGTGAACGATCAGGCGCATCCCGGCTGTCACGCCTAATGCCTTTAGATCCTGAACGATATCTGATTTTGTGAGCAATATCGACCCCTCCCAACCGCATTCTTCTTCTATATTCGCTTCCCTTATTTTTATCTTTACAAGTATCCCAAATCCTCCAACCTTCTTGCCAGTTCCGCCTCTTCCGCCTCGGAGTAGACCTCTGTGTCGTCTTCTTCGGCTCCCGGCAACTCTACGCAATTTCTTCCCATTCCATTCGGAACGGGGACTCCCATCGCTGTCAATACTGTCGGGGCGACA
>JAYVOT010000906.1:0-3728 GCA_043757795.1 Chthonomonadaceae bacterium
TTCTTTTTTACAAAGTGACTCAATTCCGTTGAAATACTATTTACGCTCCGGCCATGTTGTTCCCCTGTAGGAGCCATCTCTTTCAATTCTCCTCTAATCAGTTCGTATTTAGAGTCGAAATAGTCCCTTTCGAAATCCTCAATTGTCAACAGTCTATTTTTTAGAGCAACCGCCATTTCTCACCTCGCGATCTCCACTGACTGAAACCGTTGGTCCTCATCCAAACTCCATGCCGTCATTTCAACAGGAGAGCCATCGATAATCGAAACAATAATATAAGTGTACCAGTTCATCGCCCATGTCCGATCATACTCGCTCGGCAAAGCAGGGTGATTCGGGTGCGAGTGGTAGAAGCCAATTATCTTGACGCCCGTTTTCCGCTCCTCGCGCATCAGCTTGAACATCGTGTCAGGCGATACCATGTAGCGCCTCTCTTGACCTACTTGCCCTGAAGGCGCTTTGGTTTCGCCACCTTTCAAAATGCTTCTCTCGAATTCGTCGCTCGGTGAAAAAGTATTTGGCAACGGGCGAACTTCGGTAACGATTATTACCTCACCGTAGATTTCACCCAACAGAACTCCGCAGCATTCGTTCGGAAAATCGCGAACGCCATGATTTTCAATCTCGTCTTGAAAAGTCGGACTAAGTCTTATCATTCGATATCTCCGGACTTCCAGAAACGCTCCGACAGATACCGGGTTCCGCTGTCGCAAAAGATTGTCACTATGACGCCTTCTTCTAATTCTTCCGCCAATTTCAGCGAACAGACAAGCGCGGCGGCCGCGGACACTCCGACAAGAATCCCCTCTTCTCTCGCCAATCGAATCGCCATTTCGTGGGCGTCATCCGTAGAAATCTCTCGGTTTTCGTCAGCAAGATTTTCGTCGTAAATTTCAGGAACTATCGAAGTCGCCATATATTTCATTCCTTCAAGTCCGTGGAACGGCGCATCCGGCTGAAAAGAGATCAGTCGAATTGAAGGATTTAGTTCGCGAAGTCGCCTTCCGGTTCCCATAAAAGTCCCGCTCGTGCCAAGTCCTGCAACAAAATGCGTCACTTTGCCATTGGTCTGCCGCCAGATTTCAGGCGCTGTCGTCTTGTAGTGCGCTTGCCAATTCGCGTCGTTGGAGTATTGATCGGGATAAAAATATCTGTCCGGATCTGCCGCGTACAGCTCTCGCGCCTTCAAAATTGCGCCGTCGGAGGAGAGGCGCGGATCTGTCAGAATCAACTTTGCGCCATAGGCCTGCAAAAGGAGTTTTCTTTCCTCATTCGCATTTCTTGGCAGACAGAGATGAACCGGGTATCCAAGCGAAGCTCCGATCATGGCGTAGGCTATCCCGGTGTTCCCGGAGGTCGCGTCCAAAATAATTTTCCCAGGGCGAAGCGTTCCGGCTTGAATGCCTTCCAAAATCATATTTTTCGCAGGTCTGTCTTTAACGGAACCGCCGGGATTAGCCCATTCCGCTTTTGCATAGACCTGCACTTTAGGATTTGAAGCGATGATTCGCTTCATCTTGATTAGCGGAGTATTGCCGATCATATCTAAAAGTTCGATAGGACTTTGAGCCGTCGCTCCGTCCTGTGCAGTTGCCATCCTCGTCTCCTAAATACTCTTCACTGAGATTCTCTTCTACAATTGCTTACGTTTTCGGCTCAGCAAAGATCACCCAGTACGCTCATCTAATCCTGACCAATATTGTAGCATTTATCAAGTTTCCGAATTCCTTTTCGGAATTGACTATTGACGTATTTTTAGAGGAATTTCCCCCACTCTCAAAGAATTGATTAACGTCTATCAAATATGCCGTCTCAACGCCAATATCAACTTACATTTCAAAGGAGAAAAAAATTGAGAATAATCCCGAACTTACTCATTTGCAGTTTAGCAACGCTTGCGACCATCTCTTCACCCGTCTACTGCCTCGCGCAACAACCCGTCAAACTCGCACGAATTTTCAAAGCAGGAAGCGTCGCGCACTACAAAGATATCGCCAAAGTGAAAGCGCCTATTGGCGAAGTGACCATCACAAGCCTTCTGAAGGTCACTGTTAAAGAGGTCAAACCCAATGGAGAAGTCACCCTCGTATTTGACGACGAAGGGGGCACATTCGAGATACCGGACAACGAACCGAGAGAGCGCCCCGCTTCTCCTCAAGTCTCAGTCACGCTGGACAAATTAGGGAAGTTGATCGGTTTTACAAGGGCGGAATCAGCGCAAGCCCAACAGGGTCCGAGGAGGCAGACTCCGGAAGCCGTCAAATTGGAGGAACTATTGACGGAGCCTGTACTAAGTGAGAATGCGGTCAAAGCCGGAGATTCATGGGCTACCGAGTTTGACAATCCCGTCGTTAAGGGGAAGACCTTCAAGCTCAAAACGACGTTCGTCGGATACGAGACGGTTGGCGGAGTCTCACTCCTCAAACTGACTCAATCCGGCGAGGCGGTCGCAAATGAGAAGGGCGAAACTATGTCCAACTCGATGACGGTCTGGATTAATCCTGAGACCGGTTTAGTGGAAAAACGCGAATCAACTGGCGGCAACCCCACTCCATTCGGCAAAATGGAGATGAAGTCGGGTCGCAATCAAATCAAAACCGACGCAAACGAGGCGAAATACCGTGAAATCGCAAGATCGACGGAGTCTCCTTCCGGCGGCATCTGGTTGGAAACCCTCGATGTCAATACGATGACCGTCGGGTGGGAAGGACACGATCCGCAAGTCGGCAAATCTATCGAAGGAACGCCGATCACACTCAAAGGGACTGTTTTCCCGCACGGAATCGGCACCCACGCCGTCAGCGAATGGAAGATCGACTTGAAGGGCGCTGCGACTCGCTTTGTTTCGATGGTCGGCCTTGACGACGAGAAGAACGGCAGCGAAGGAAGCGTTGTCTTTGAAGTGTACGTTGACGGTAAACGAGTCGCTTCGAGCGGCGCGATGAAAGGCGGTCAAGAGGCGAAGTTGCTCTCAGTCGATCTGACCGGAGCAAAGAAGCTGGTTTTGAAAGTGACTGACGCGGGTGACGGAGAATCAAGCGATCATGCGGATTGGGCAGGCGCATTCTTGCTCCTTGCGCCCGGAGCGATCGCAAAACCTGTCGCATTGAAGCCGACTCCGATCAAAATCGACCCTGCCAGAATGATCGCTCTCGCGCCGGATCCTAAACCTTCGATCCACGGACCGAAGATCACAGGAGCCACGCCCGGCCGCCCGTTCCTTTTTATGATCGCTGCAACAGGAGACGCTCCTCTCTCCTACTCCGCAAAAAACCTGCCGGAGGGTCTCAAGCTCAACGCTAAAACGGGAATCATAGTCGGCAAGCTGACAAAAGAGGCGACAACGGATGTGACGGTCACTGTCAAAAACGCAAAGGGATCCGCATCACGCAAACTCACGATTGTCGGCGGAAATCATAAGCTAGCCCTCACTCCCCCGATGGGTTGGAACTCATGGAACAGCTTTGCCGGAAATGTGGATGCTGAAAAGGTCAAAACCGCCGCAAATCAAATGGTCAAGAGCGGACTCGCCGCGCACGGCTTCACTTACATCAACATTGACGACACCTGGGAAGCGGGGAGAAACGACGCGGGAGAAATCCAAACCAACAAAAAATTCCCGGATATGAAAGGGTTGGGCGATTACATCCACAATCTGGGACTTAAATTCGGAATCTACTCTTCCCCTGGACCGACCACCTGCGCAAATTTCACCGCAAGTTACATGC
>JAYVOT010000907.1:0-3726 GCA_043757795.1 Chthonomonadaceae bacterium
CATTCCTCGCGACCTTAACCTGGCGATCGCTAAAGAGTCTCAAGGCGATGTGAAACTAAGCGACGGCGATTTTATTGGGTATGAGAGAAATAGAGAATAATAACGAAAAGTTGAAAGGCAGTATGGAAAAAAGCGTGGAAGGGAGCAATCCTACTCCGAAACCGAACTACATCTCGCTGAATCCTCAGTTTCGCGAAAACGAAGGGGCGCTGGTGCAATCGCTTTTAGAAGCGACTGACTACGGAATTCTTTTAAGCGGATTGAATCGGCAGGACATTCTCGCCAATCGCAAACTTGGGGAGCTTTTCTATTGCGAACCGCAGGCCATCGTTGAAAACGAGTCAGAGGACGGACGCCTATTGGCGCGCGCAGTAGTGAGCGATCCGGATGCTTTTGATCGAAAACTAATTGAAACGTACTCCGACCCGCTTTTGAGTTACGAAGATGAGTTGGAGCTTGTGACGGTTCCGCCCCGAACTCTCCGGCGATTCACAGGGCCAGTGCTTGATGGGCATGGAGAACCTCTCGCTAGACTCTGGACTTTTCTTGACATATCGGAAACAAAACGTCTGCAACACGAAATCAGGGACCAACTTGAGCGTAGAACGGATGAATACAACGCCACACAAGAGATTTTAGAGGCGATGAACGATATTTGCAGACTCAACTTGCATCGCTATAATTGGGACGACTTAATCGTTTCTATTCTAAAACGAGTTCGCAAAATCGAAGGACACGATTCCATAGGGATTTTCATTAAAGATCATCAAAGAGACGCTCTCGATGTTTTCATCACGCTTAAAGATGGAAGCGTTCGCAAAGAGCGGCTTTCAAGCAGATTCTCGTCTTTCCTGACCCAACTTCATGACCGACCAAAAATTATAGGCGAGAATCATTTTGAACTCTTTACGGGCGATCAAAATTTCGAACTCTTTACCGGACAAATTGATTCTTTGAACCGACTTCTGAAATGCGATAAATTCGGGGTTGCCGAGTTGCAAAGCGACAAGGGAATCGTCGGCGCCATTGCGATCGGGTTCGATGAAAAATCGAAACTCAACCGTCAGGACCCTTTTCGTTACGCTCAGCTCGACTCGCTGATAGATCAGATTGCACAGACTTTGGAGAGTCACCGATTACAGGCTGATCTTCATGCGGCAATGAAAACCCTCAACGACACGCAAAGACGTATGGTTGAGATGGAGAAACTGAAGACCGCAGGAACTCTAGCTGCGAGCGTTGCACATGACATTCGGAATATACTTTCCACTATGCAGATGGAAGTGGAAATGCTTCCGGTTGAGACAGCCTCTCTGCAAGATCAACTCAATCGGTTTTCAGCTCTCACGCATCGCCTTCTTGCCTATTCTAGACCTCAAGTTTTGGAAACCGTGCCGACTGATATCGTTGAAGCGATGAAGAGAGTTATGTCGATGATTCAGGGGCAAGCGGATATTCAGGGAGTTCAGGTTGTTCTCATTTTTCCGGATTCTTATCCATTAATTTCTGCTGATGCGAGTCAGTTGGAGCATTTGTTGATCAATCTCTGTTTGAATGCGCTTCAAGCGATGCCTCGAGGCGGCGATTTGAGCCTGGAAATGAGCGAAATATCAAATTGGGTTCTGGTCACGGTACGGGATACGGGTTCCGGGATTGCGCCGGAAATTCTTCCGAGACTATTTGACCCCTTTTTTACAACTCGCGCTACGGGTTTTGGTCTGGGACTTTTTAGTTGCAAGTCTATCGTAGAAGAACACGGCGGCGAGTTGGAAGCGGAGTCGATGCCGGAAAGAGGAGCATGCTTTACAATTCGACTGCCGGCAATCATTGAGTGACTTCTGTTTCGGGGAGAGTTTGATGCCTAGAATTTTGTTGGTGGACGATGATCGTTTCTTGCTGAGGGCGGTTGAAAAACTTCTGTCCGCTGAAGGTTATTTTTGTCACTCCTGCGTATCGGCTGAAGAGGCGAGGCAAGCGCTAACGGGAGACTCATTCGATTTGATCGTGCTCGATATCGGGTTGCCGGATCAGGACGGCATCGCACTGTGTCGTCAAATTAGAGCCAAGCACAGAATGCCGATCATCTTCCTCTCTGCAAGAGTCGACAACTCGGACAAAGTGATTGGATTAGAAGTGGGAGCTGACGACTATCTCACTAAGCCGTTCGTACCGAGAGAGCTTGTTGCGCGAGTGCGGGCGCATCTCAGAAGAGTTCAGGAATACAGCGCTCCGGTCGAAGTCTCTAATAGGGTCCTGGTCGGGGATCTAATAGTAGATGTAGATCGGCGAGACGCGTTGCGAGACGGCGAACCCGTGAGCCTGACTGAAAGGGAGTTCGAACTCCTTCACCTATTCGCTAGAAACCGAGAAAAAGCCCTTGCGACGGATTGGATATTTGAGAATGTATGGGGTTATGACGCAGATCTCGGGGTAAAAACTCTTGCTGTGTACGTCCGCCGTCTTCGTTGCAAAATCGAAGCCGACCCCGATCATCCGAAACACTTGCTTACAATCCGAGGTTTCGGTTACAAACTTGTCGGGTAACCTTTCGTGTTGCCAAAAATTAACTCCCTTGTTACCTCAAATCTATGATCTGGGAGTACTATTTAACTATGACTAACCAGTTTAATTTTACTGAAACTCCTGCTTGCAAAACGAAATATCGCGTTACGGGAAAGTCTGTTCCTGCGATACAATTTTTACTCGCTTTTTTCACCTTTTTGACCTATTTTTCGGCAACGGAAGAGAGAGCCTTCGCTCACCCGATGGGCAATTTTTCTATAAACCACTATTCAAAAATCGAACTTCGTCAGGGAGAAATCAAAATTCGATTCTTGCTGGATTTTGCTGAAATTCCCACTGTTTCACTTAAAGGCGAAGAAGATTCGAACAGCGATGGGACTATTTCCGAACTCGAAAAGAAAACTTTTCTTGAGAGGGAAGCCAAGAAAATCACTGGCGGACTATCGCTCACTTTGAACGGCAAACCGGTCGTATTGAAATCAGGAGAAATTACGCAAGAGTTTCGTCCGGGGGCGGGCGGACTGTCTACTATGCGTCTGAGTCAAAACTTCACGGTTTCCTTGCCTGTGTCCGCTTCCGACTCAAGCATAGTAAAATATCACGATGGGAACTATTCCGAGAGAACCGGTTGGAAAGAGATCGTCGCAATCGCAACTTCGGGCTTGAAATTCCTTCGTTCTTCCGCTTCAACCGAAGATAGGAGTAAAGAACTTACTGTCTATCCTACTGATCCGGGCGTCGTTCCGCCGCAACAGACTGAAGCTGAATTTGAGTTTTCGGAAGTAGGCTCTTCTAGGACGCAACTAATTTCCGCCCCCGCAAATAGTTCCTCGAATGCCAAATCCGTCATATCGGATGTTTCCGCTTCGAAGGTTGTTCCCGCTAATGCCGCCACTCCGCAAGACGCTTTTACTCAGGCTATCTCAAAAAAAGAGTTGGGGTTAGGTGTCATTTTAACTTCGCTTGGCCTGGCTTTCCTGTTTGGCGCGTTTCATGCGCTTTCGCCGGGGCATGGCAAAGCGATGGTCGCAGCCTATCTCGTCGGTTCGCGCGGAACTCTGAAACACGCCCTCTTCCTCGGCGGCGTGGTGACTATCACGCACACTATCGGCGTTTTTCTGCTAGGAATCATTACTCTGGGGGCGGCGCAATACGTGGTACCGGAAAAATTTTATCCAATACTCAGCGGGTTTTCAGGATTAC
>JAYVOT010000908.1:0-3724 GCA_043757795.1 Chthonomonadaceae bacterium
AAATCTTCCGGTCCCGCCGCCTCGTATCGTCAGCATCGCTACCCTCCGCCTTTCAACCATTCCATCTCAAATAATCGGAAATCTTCCTCAGTGAGAGAAGCGATTTTGCGGGATGTTTCGGATATATTTCCTGATTCTAAGGAGACCCCGGAATCAATCCATGAAATATGAAAAAAGATGTAAATACGTAGAAGTGAGAACCGCGAAATACGCGAAATACGCGAAATACGCGAAAAAAAATGCGGAAGCAAAAGGAATGCAAATAGGGAATTCAAAAGTGACGGCGTCCGCAAACTCTGAACCGCCCCCCCAACCTCCGCCTTGGAAAGGCGGGGAGTCCGGACTTCCCTTCCGTAAGTCAAAAATCTTTTGTAAGCAGGAGATTCCTCTCAACTGCTCCTTTTGCAATTAGGGGTTGGTTCCGAGTTTGCATTCCTTATGTATTCGTATTTTTTTCGCGTATTTCGCGGTTCTCTTCCTCCCCGTATTTCGTATTTGCATCCCTTTCCATGGTTTAATTCTGGAATTTGGCGTGGCGTCCCTTAGAATGTGACTGAACTCGCTTCGCGGTTAGAATTGTAATGTAGTTATGGATGAAGCCTCAATTCCCAATTTTAGGAGATTTTTTCACTGATTCAATTGTTTTTTGCGAAACCTAAAGCGGAATTTCCAGCAACCGAAGTCTGGAGAATTGTAGAAAAATTGCCGATCAACACTTGAGAATTGCCAAGCCGTATTCGCTCCGCAGCAAACTTCCCTTTCAACATATCCTTTTACCCCTTTGCTTTCCATATCGTGACTCATTTTCGACTACTTTAACGTCCTCTTCCCTTCAGTCGTAGACTTTCGCGCCGAAATAAGATAGAATCAATCTCCCCTGCAACTCTTCGACAGAGAGATTTGTCTCTGTTATAAGTTTGGAATTCGATTCCGACTGATTGGGCGATAGAGTTTATTGCAACAGCGAATCAGCGCGACGAAAGCCTGACGCGAATTTTTGAAGGAGAGAGGTCTTGAACAACTGGAAACGCGACGTGAGTTGCGGCGAGCTAAGTGCGAAAAATGTGGGCGAATCGGTCACGCTGAACGGTTGGGCGCATCGACAAAGAGATCATGGCGACCTCGTGTTCATCGACCTTCGAGATCGCACCGGGCTGGCGCAAGTTGTCGTGGACGCAAAGACCTCCCCCGAACTGGTGGACATCGCAGGCTCAGTCCATAACGAATACGTGCTTTCAGTGAAAGGAACAGTACGTCTGCGTCAACCCGGCGCGACCAACCCGAACCTGAAAACAGGCGAGATCGAAGTCTTAATCTCGGAGTTGGAGGTTCTCAGCGAGTCCAAAACTCTTCCTTTCCAAATCTCCGACGAAGCCGCGATGTCGCGAGTGGACGAGACTCTGCGCGTTAAATATCGCTACCTTGATCTCAGACGCGCCTCTATGTATGAGCGCCTTGAGGTACGGCACAAAGCCATTAAATTGATCCGCGATTTCATGGACAATCTGGGGTTTCTGGAGATAGAAACGCCGATGTTTACAAAAAGCACTCCCGAAGGAGCGCGAGACTACCTGATCCCCTATCGCCTGCAACCGGGGCATTTCTACGCGTTGCCTCAATCCCCGCAACAGTACAAACAGCTCTTGATGGTGGGAGGCGTGGAAAGATATTTTCAGATCGCAAGATGCTTCCGGGATGAGGCGCAACGCGCCGACCGTCAACCGGAGTTCACTCAACTCGATGTCGAGATGTCGTTCGTCGAGCAAGAAGACGTTCTGAGAGTTTTGGAAGACTATACGACATATGTCGTACGGAATATCTCAGCTAAAGAGATGATTCAGCCATTTCCGAGGATGACCTGGGATGAAGCGCTTCGACGTTACGGCTCCGACAAACCCGACATTCGCTTTGAACTCGAGTTGTTCGACCTCGGCGAAATCGCAAAAGAGAGCGAGTTCGCAGTTGCGAAAGCGGCTCTTGAAGCGGGAGGACAGATCAAGGGAGTGCGATTTCCCGGCGGTGCGTCTCTCTCGCGCAAGGAGCAGGACGATCTGGGGAATTTCTGCAGAGAGTTTGGGGCAAAAGGACTCGCGATGATCGCGGTGAACGAATTGAGCGCCGCCGGACTAAAATCTCCGCTTCTAAAGTTCTTCAATGAAGTGCAGTTGAAACGAATTCTGGAGGTCTCGCAGGCGGAAACAGGCGATCTCCTCTGCATAGTCGCCGACACGAAACCTTCGGTCGTCGCCAACTCTTTAGGGCGTCTAAGGCTGGAAATCGGAAGGCGCAAAGGTCTTCGCGACCCGGCGAAACTCGCCTTCTGCTTCATCACGGACTTCCCTCTAGTGCAGTGGAACGAGGACGAAAAGCGCTGGGACGCGGAGCATCACCCTTTCACGATGCCGTATGAGGATCACCTGCAGTATCTGGAAACGGACCCCGGCAAGATTCGTGCGCAGTGCTACGATCTCGTGTGCAACGGGCAAGAGTCGGGTTCCGGCAGTATCCGAATCCACCGACCGGAGATTCAGTCAAAGGTCTTCGACCTACTTGGCATCTCTAAAGAAACTCAAAAAGAGCGATTCGGGCATATTTTGGAGGCTTTTTCCTTCGGCGCTCCTCCGCACGGCGGCTTCGCTACCGGGATTGATCGTCTTCTGATGAACCTGTTCGATGAACCGAACATCCGCGAAGTCATGGCGTTTCCGAAGATGGGACTAGGCTACGACCCCCTGATGGACGCGCCTTCGTTGGTGGATGAGGCGCAACTGCAAGAGCTTGGCTTGAAAATCGTGCCGCACAAGAAAGCCTAGATTTGGAAGAATCGCCGCCCTCGCCTGTGAAGGCGAGGGCGTTAGGTTTGCTTGACTCCCAATCTCTTGAAGTTGATAAGCCGGCACTACCCTGAAAGAAGGTCGAATTTTGGATGCAACCGTTCCTGATTATGAGGACATTGACAAGTTGCTTGCCTTTCTGCCCCATTTTGACAGACCGGGCAGAAAATTTGTTAAAAAATGGGCTGTCGGAGAGATGAGCGACGGCTCAACCGCTTTTCCCTACCCTCAGTACGAGGAAGATGTTTTGGCTTTTTTCAAACTCGCCGCTCAACCTTGTTGGAGCGATTTCAATTATCAACCTGAAACTGCCGCTGTCATGCTTGGAGACGAAAAGGCGCTTCGCAATGCAAAACTTACCGACATCCGAACGATGCTGACCTACCTCGTGAGAAGCGAAAGATTTGGCGACGGGAGTTGGGAAGCAGCGCTCTTGTCCGGCAAGATTGTCTCCTTACTCCAGCGTTTGAAGCAACTTCGGATAGCATCAAGTGCGTTCTGATATTGACCTAGCAACCTCCAGTTTTCACAACGGCTCAGTGTTGCGTCCAGCAAAGCGAGTTCACTTTACAAGCAAATGTTAAGGGCTTTTCGTATCCGAAGGACGATCCCGCGTATCTGTTTAATGATACTCATTGAAGTAATGAGACTGAATTTGATTATTACACTCATGGTACGCAAACCACAGAGCGTCATGACTAGTGTCCCATGACTAAAGTCACGGTCTGGGTGGCGTTCCGCCGTGTGTGCTTCGCACACGATACTCAAGGTGCGGAGTATGCTCGAAAAGCAACGCCCCTGCAAACTGGCACAGGAATGGCAGTCCTACGGGCAGGCAAGTCGCGACTCATGTCCGAAGGACATACGGCGCGAAGCGCCACCGAGACCGT
>JAYVOT010000909.1:0-3723 GCA_043757795.1 Chthonomonadaceae bacterium
GATCGCTATGAAGAGAAATCATAAAATAGAGCGACAACACAGTGACAGAAATTATACTGAGAGAGACTTTAAATACGAACACATTTCGGGAGACAAAAAAGATGATTGCCGCCAATGAATTAGCGGCAATCACCCTGAGAATGTAAAGAAGTTGAGTTAGCCTTTCACCAATCTGTTGGGGCGAGCGGTCAACGCAAACGCGCCGTAGACTGGACTAGCGGGAACAGGTTGAGGTGAGACTACGGGCTTGAGTTTACGGTCAAACCACTTTCCAACCGATTTTGAAACTCTGTTCATAATGGAGCTTTCGCTTTTTGGTGGAGCAATAGCGCGATAGGATCCGCAGCGAAAGGATCGGAGTTCGGATATTGGTTTCTCATTTGGAACTTGAGAATCAGTATTTCGGGGAACTCTCATGATTTCCGGCTCCGGATCCGGCATTTTCGGCAAAGCAGCCTCGTTCACTCTGCCGGTTTTAACTTGCAAGTATCGGCAGTATTCAGCAAACTCGCGTTCCGACATGGATGAAAGCGGCTTTCGCTCCTGACAGAGAAGAACAGGGTTCCTATTTACTTCTCTTGCGGTGTCTCTTGAAACATGCTCGGCAATCGGGGGAGCGAGGGCGACTGCTGCGATGTATTCGTTAGATTCGTGTCTAACTTGATGACTCAAAGCGGACACAAAGTCCATTGTGTCGACAATTTGACTTGCTGCAGATTCGGATTCTTTACCCCATCCTGCTTCAATACCGGAATTCAATATCAACCTTGCGGCGGCGGCGGCTTCATACTGATTCAAGCTAGATTCACATATCAAGTTCGATTGTTGTTCAAAACCGTTTTCCGTAGACTTAACCGCTCTCCAATTTGAAGGGACTGTAGATTCGTACCTCGGAGAATGTTCCGTTTTGGGTATTGGCGTTTCAACCGGCGTTCTATTGGCTGGAGCTGCAACGTAGGAAGGTTGAACGAGTGTCACGCACTCTTCTTCGATTCCCACGACTGCATCGCCGAACTTAGTCCTTTGCAAACGCTCGCACATAGCGGAAAGACGAACCTTGCGCTCACGCCCGACTCCTCGCCTATCGGCTTTATCAAGGTCGTCCGCCCAACGTGAAATTTGTCTGCGCGTACTGTCGTCGGTCGGCAATCCCAATCTAGCTCTCAACTGCGGAACAGTGAGCCAAATTGTAGAGAGTTCAGAGTTGTCCACGCCGGAGACAGTCAGGGCGTCGTTCGTCATCGCGGCTTCTTCATCCGACTTCCAACGCAACATTTTTGTACTCATTGTTCGGTTCCCCCTTGATTTCGTCCGTTCAAACTGATTGATTGAGAGCTTTTCAACTCTTGCTTGTCGTGATGAAGTCGCTTGCGAAGAAGCGTATTTTCATTTTTCAAAACTTCCACTTTTGTCCAGGCAGCGGCATTGTTTTGAATCGAAAACATCGTCAGCCCCGCCATAACAAGCAACGCCGCAGCGTATCCCAAGCCGGGATTACGCGTCTCTTGTTGCGCTCCCCCTCGCAAATCATGTCCAACCCGAAGTTGGTAGACTTGCGCCAATCTGCATCGAATGCATCGCGGAGAGGAGTTTTTTGTTTGTTTTAGCCAATAACATTGATTTTCCGCTCTGAGATGGCATCTTTCCGGCGGATAGCAACGAGCGATGAAACTCTCGCACTCCTCTTTAGACAGCGTATACTCGGCGCTGACGCTGTCTTTGTAATAGATATCGGCGATGCGATCCTTGCGATAAGATTCAACGATCTTCTCAACTTTCACCGGATCCAGTCGAAGTATCCGATTGCCGGAATCAATTTTAAGCATTTTTTCTCCTCCTTTCCAAACGATCATTATCGAGCTTCAGTCGCGTTGGGATCGATGCCGTCGAGTTTCATTTCCAGAAGCGTTCGGGGAAGACAAACCTCTTTCTTGCAACTCGAGATACAGAAAGAGTCCGACGATTACGAGCAATGCGACGGCTGCGATGGGGTTGAGACCTTTCATTTCGGGAACTCCTGTTCGATTAAAACCTATTGATATCATGTGAATTTTGAGAAATTTTCAGAACTAGTAGTATTTTGTCTACTATTGAATTAGGTGTATTATAGCAGACAAATATCTGTATGTCAACAAATATCTACTAGTTTTTGATTCTTTTTTCTTTCCTCATTTCCGGTATTATAGTTAAGAGCGGAGTAGGAATAAGTCGCTTATTTGGTACATGAATGGATTCTCGATAAGATCGGGACTCTAAAACGAAAAAAACGGCATTACAACCTCATAAAGTTCTCATATTCTTAAAGGGATTGAATTCTAAAAACGAGAAATTAAAAATGGAGGAAAGAAAATGCCAAAAGTACATGCTTTTCATGTGATTCCTGCGTTGCCGGAACCGCTACAGGACTTACGCGCCCTTGCCTTCAATCTAAGATGGGCCTGGGATATAGAAACTATAGAACTCTTTCGTAGACTTGATAGGGACCTATGGGAGAAGAGCGGGCACAACCCAGTTCAAATGCTAGGTACGATCTCACAAGAAAAACTGAAAGACGCCGCGCAGGACGATTCTTTCCTGGCGCAAATGGATCGAGTATCTCGCGGACTCTACAGCTACATGAAGTCCGAGAACACATGGTATCACCGCACTCATGCTGATCTGGCTCAAAACCCATCTGTAATCGCTTATTTTTCGATGGAATTCGGATTGACGGAATGCCTGCCGATCTACTCAGGCGGTTTGGGAATCCTGGCGGGCGATCACTTGAAATCCGCTAGCGACCTCGGACTTCCGCTCGTTGGAATCGGACTGCTCTACCAGCAAGGATACTTTCGGCAGAGACTTAGTTCCGACGGATGGCAACAGGAAAACTATCCCGAGAACGACTTCTACAACCTGCCCATACAACTTGTAAGAGACTCTGCTGGCGAACCTATTCGAATCTCCGTGACTTTCCCCGGCAGAGAACTCTACGCGCAGGTCTGGCGGGCGCAGGTCGGGAGAGTGCCGCTTTACCTCCTTGACACGAATATCGAACCTAATAGCGCAACAGACAAGAACATCACCGATCAGTTGTACGGCGGCGACGTTGAAATGCGGTTGAAACAGGAGCTGATACTGGGAATAGGCGGGCTTCGCGCCATTACGGCGCTCGGAATCCACCCCACTATCTGCCACATGAATGAGGGTCATGCTGCGTTTATGGCGCTTGAAAGAGTGCGTATGCTTCGACAAAAGCAAAGCATGACATTCTGGGAAGCGCAGGAATCTACGGCAGCGGGCAACTTGTTTACCACTCACACTCCCGTTCCCGCCGGTTTCGACGTCTTTCCGGCAGATATGCTGAAGCGTTATTTTGAGCCTTATCTTGAAGGTTTGGGATTGGATTTCGGGGAATTTCTAGGGTTGGGTCGAATCAACGGTTACAACTCATCGGAACCCTTCAACATGGCGATTCTAGCGATTCACCACGCGCACCAAGTCAACGGTGTCAGCGAACTCCACGGCAAAGTCACTCGCCGCATTCTGCAATCCGGTTATCCCGGATACCCTGAAAACGAAATTCCCGTCGGATACGTCACAAATGGAATCCATATGCGGTCATTCGTCAACGAAGACATGGCGGATCTCTTTGAGCAGTATCTGGGAGGACGATGGGCAGGATTAAACGAGTCGTCGCTTTGGTCCAAAGTAACGGATATACCTGACGAAGAGATCTGGCGA
>JAYVOT010000910.1:0-3721 GCA_043757795.1 Chthonomonadaceae bacterium
AAAGTTTCGCCCCGGATACTGCGTCTTCAATAGAGATTAAAGGCGCAAACGAGTCGCCGGACTACCTGTCCAGCGGACTGATGCCTCAACCAAAGGGGCGAGTGTTTGCAACCGGGACGGATTTGCTGTCCAAAACTGCGACCACTGCGTCCGAAAGGTAGTGTTTTTTCACATCCGACTCTTCGGGAGAGTCATCAAAGGAGCCTCTGTATCGAAGAACGCCTTTCTTGTCTATGACTGCGAAGGTAGGAGTATTCGTGATTTTGAAGAACGAGCTAAGCTTGCCTTTTTCGTCGTTCAAGACCGGCATTATGAAGTTCTTGGACTCGGCAAACTTGCGGATACTTTCCGAAGTGTCATTGGCGCTGCATCGAACTCCCATGAATTCGACATCTTTTTTGGCGTATTTCTTAAGCATATCACCGACACGCTTCTCATACTTCCAAGTTGTGCCGCATCGCTCGCTCATAAAGAAAAGAACGACGTTCTTCTTTCCTTTAAACTGCGAAAGAGCGATATTGGCGGCGTCTTCCGATTCCTTCTTTTTTGAATCGTGCATGACGTCTTTGAGTTTGAAGTCCTTAATGGGCTTGTCGATGGTCGCTTTTTCCGGCAACGCAGGCAGTCCGGGAAACCCCGGCGTATTCTGTTGCGCATACACGGCGAAAGTAACGAATGTGGTGGCGGCAAGGAGTCCGTAGACTCCGAGTCGAAGCGGTTTCATAGCTTTCTCCTCTAATATGAGTAATGGCAACGAATTATTCATCGTTGCGTAGTTCAAGTATACCTTTTGGGCTATCTTTATGACAGCTTATCCGGCAAAAATGGGGATTTTCGATTTCGGGGCGACGAATGGAGACACGAAGCGAGTCGGCGTCAATAGTACCAGCACAAGCAGCACGACAATGAACCAACTCGCTTTTTGGGATCGCATCGCAACAGCTCCTTACCTCAGACGTACCGTAAATGATCTTGGATGAATGCATACGCCAAACATTGTCCTGCCAATTCTATGCGACTAAAGTATCGACTGTTTTGGGTGACTCTGCTGGTTTCAATCGCAACCAAACAATGACTCCCAATCCCAAAACGATCATGCCGATGCTCGCGATTTGGGCGAGAGACAAAAACAAATTCGGCTTTATGAAGGCGGAGGTTCCTCCCACTCGAAAAATTTCGACTACGTAGCGATAGACGCCATACATTGCGACGTATCCGAAGAATAGTTCTCCATCTTTGCGGGATTTGCGCTCCCATAGAATCAGAAGGCCGAAAAAGACTAGATTGAAGAGAATGGCATAGAGTTGAGTCGGGTGGCTTGGCGGAGTGAAGAGCTTGACTGCATCTGAAAACCCTTCTTTATGAAAAGACATCGCCCAGGGGAGTTTCGGGTCGCACTCGCCTCCATAACAGCAACCGTTCAGCAAACAGCCCGCTCGCCCGAATACGTAAGCGATTGCAAATGAAGGCGCAATGACATCCGCCAATGCAAGGGGTGAAATTTTGTTGCGCTTGCAGAAAAAGAGCAAATAAATCAGCCCGAAAAGGATCGCGCCGTGGACGGCAAGCCCCCCCTCCCAGAGCTTAAACGCGGAAGTCGGATCGGAAGCGAATTGAGCTTTCCAGTTCAGAATGACGTAGAGAACGCGCGCGCCAACCAATCCGATCATCAACATAACGATCGAAAAATCGAACATCTTGTCTGGATTAATACGTCGCGGCGAACCTTCCGGCTCAGAGATTAGACGCTTGGCGAGGACGGTCATGGCGCGCCATAGCCCAAGTAGAAATCCGGTTATCATCAGAACGCCGTAGGCTCGGATCGGCAGACTGCCTAGTTTGAAGAGAATTGGGTGCATAGAGTTGACTTTACAGAGTTATTTGAAACAGGAATGCCGGAAGAAGTGAACAGCAAAAAATGCAAATACGAATGCGGAGATTGAGAACCGCGAAATACTCGAAAAAACACGAACTCCAAAAAAGATGTAAAAATAGATGCAATTATAAAAGCGACCCTGCCCGCAAACTCTGAACCGTCCCTTTAGCTTTGCGCCGCCCCCTCCTTGCCTAAAAAAGTAAAGGGAAATCTCCTGCTGAACGCTAATTTTAACTTAAGGAAGCGCACTCAGCGCTCCCCCGCCTTTCCAGGGAGTCGGTCCGGGGGCGGTACAAAGTTTGCAGGTAGGTTCGCATTCGAGTTTTGCCATTTGTTTTTTCGCATCCGAATTTTTTTCGCGTATTTCGCGTATTTCGCGGTTCAACACTCCCCGCATTTTTTCGCGGTTAAGTATCTTCCCAAATTTCCCGTTAGATTCACAATTGAACAGTAGATTGCGATTTTTCACGACTTTCGAGCCAAATGGAGCGCGCGTAGTGCCATATCAATAAAACAATGCCTACTGTGATAGCCGAGTCAGCTACGTTGAAGACCGGCCATTGGATGATCTTCGCGTAAAAAAAGTCCACGACATACCCGTAGCGAATTCTGTCCAACAGGTTTCCGAGCGCTCCGCCGAGGGCGAGCGCAAACGAAGCTCCAATAAGAACGTCGCGCCGGGCTAACTTATGATACGCATACACGAGAGCGATCGTCGCAATCAAGGCGAAGACGATGAATATTTTGTTGCCGGAGGGCAAAACGCCCCATGCGCCGCCGCGATTTTGCGTGAGATAGAGTTGGAACGCATCTCCGATAATCGGGCGAGTCATGCCGAAGCTCATCGCCTTTTGAATCCAGGCTTTGCTCGCCTGATCGCCTGAGAAAATAATGAGAACCGTGGAATAGAAGAACGCCGGTCGCAAGCCGTACTCCGATTCGTTTGCTGGGGTATGCAAATCTGTCAAAAAATCATCTCCAAGAGTAAAGTTGGCTGAAACCTGCTGTAAAAGAAATCGTATATGATTATACACGAAAAATTAAGGCTCATACTAATGATCACTAGTGAGCGGATAATTTCCCTGTGGAGCCGCTCTATTGCGGTTCAGAAAGGAATCAAGCGACTGAAAGTTAAATCCAAACGCATGCTTCTCACAATAACGTCCATCGCAATGATCGCTGTCGTTCTTCTATTGATTCCTCGAGACGACGGCTCCGTTTTGAGCAGAGCAAAGCCGATCTGCAAGACGGGCGAATGGGCGGTTCCGCAGGCTGACTACGGATTTTTATTGAATTGCAATTTGGAACAAGCGAAGTTAAACGCTCATTATCTCTGGCTGAGCGACAACGAGATTATGACTTTTAAACGCACGGAAAACCGCCTTCAAGCTTGCCGGGTAAAGCTCAAACCGGATACGTTGGAGACTGCCGCTGTCCCAATTCCGGGTGTCGAGATGACAGGCAAGCCGGAGCCGATCTCTATCTCACCTGACGGAAAATCACTTCTCTGGTACGACTATGCTTCAAACACGACTATCATCCCGCATGTCATAACGCTTGATGGAATTCAATCGAAAATGTTTTCATCGGTGAATTGGCAAAGGTATTTTTGGAGTCCCGACAACAAATCGCTGATTTACACCACTTCTTCTCGCACAGGATTCGACGTTCGTTCAGTTGACATTTCAAACCAAAAAAAACGAACTCTAGCTTCCGTGAAGACTTCGACGCCGATTAACATGCTATCAGAGCTTAGCTTAACCACATCGGGAGAGGCTACCTACGATGCTTACGACTCAAAATCGTCTTCTATGCGCTTCGTCGTTTGCAGTTTGAAAGAGCCGA
>JAYVOT010000911.1:0-3719 GCA_043757795.1 Chthonomonadaceae bacterium
GCTGTGGTCGGCAAGATCGCTGAAATTCTCTCCCTTTTTACGGAGTTGAAGGTTCTCTCGAATGCGGTCGAAAACGATGATCGTGTCGTGAACTGAGAAGCCGATCACAGTGAGCATTGCGGTGACGAAGAGACTGTCTATCTGCCAATTAAAAATCAGTCCCAGTATCGCAAAGGCTCCCCAGAGAACTAGCACGTCGTGCAGAAGCGCGACGACGGCGCATGTTCCGTATTTCAGCCCTTCGACAAACCCGCCGATGGAGAAGCGCAGGGCGAGGTAGAGAACGATTAGGATGGATGCCAGGATGACGGCTTTGACTGCGTCCCAGGTAAGTTCATTGCTGATGGTTCCAGTGACGTTCGCATAAGCGATGTTTTTGACAGTGATGCCGGGCGCGAGGTCGCTTCCGTTATTCGTCAGTTTTGAGATCGCTTCAACACGCTCATCGTCTTTCAATTGAGGCATCGTGATGAGCGCCAGATTCTTGTCGGTTCCGGCGCCGGACGATACGAGTACGTGGCTGTCTCGATAGCGCGGGCTGATAGCGGTCAGTTGCTTTTGAATGTCTTCCGCAGAGCGTCTTGCGGCGAAGGGAATCTGCAGTTCAGTTCCGCCCTTGAAGTCGATGGACTGCTTGATTCCGCCCATTGCCCAGGCGATGATTCCGGGAACAATGATGACCCCGGAGATGATTAGCCAGAGCATCTGCCGCTTCATGACGCCCATCTTCGGTTGCCAGTTCCAATCAAGCCCGTAGATCGCGGGGTTTTGCGCCCACTTCATTCCCACAAGCGCAAAGAGGAAGGTTCGCGTGACCGTGATCGCGGTGAACATGCTGACTGCGACGCCGAGGGCGAGCGTGAGAGCGAAGCCTTTGATGGGTCCTGTTCCGAAAGCCCACAACACTCCGCAAGTGATGAGCGTACAAACGTTGGAATCGAGAATGGCGGTGAAGGCGCGTTTGAAGCCGGTTTCAATGGAGTTTCTGAGGGATTTCCCGCTTCGCAACTCTTCTTTCAGGCGTTCAAAAATCAGGATATTGGCATCGACCGCCATCCCTATCGAAAGGATAAATCCGGCGATTCCCGGCAAAGTCAAAGTGACCGGCACTAGCTTGAACAGCGAGAAGGAGAAAAGGGCGTAGAGTATGAGGGCGACGCTTGCGAGAACTCCCGGAAGCCGATAATAGATCATCATAAACAGCAAAACGAGAAGCAGTCCGACTCCGCCTGCGATCGAAGTGGCTTTTACAGCTTCGAGACCTAGCGTCGCCTCAAGCTTTTGTTTTGATAGAATCTCCAGGGGAACAGGCAAAGCGCCTGCGTTCAACTGATCCGCCAGCGCTTTTGCGCTCGGCAGAGTGAAGTTTCCCTCTATGATTCCGTTGCCGCTGATGACGCCATTGATTCTAGGAGCAGTGAGAAGTTTCTTGTCCAGGAAGACGGCGAGTCGCTCTCCGGTATGAACTCTGGTGGTCTCTTCGAAGTTTTTCGAGCCGTCTTTTGCGGCGTCGAAACCGAAGGTGATGTAGACTTTGCCAGTCGGGGAAATCTCTGCGCGGCAGGAGTTCGCCGCCATGTCCGCGCCTGTGGCAATAGGGGGTTTGTCGAAAACTTGTTCTTGCAGTTCGGCGTCAGTCAGTTTCGTTCCGTCTAATTTGTAAAGGATTTCTTCGTCTGTTTTTTCGTCAGTGATCGCTTTCCAAATTCCGCCGCCTTCGTCTTTGCCAAGTTGTTGAAGCAAATAGAATTGCAGGCTAGCGGTGGATTGCAAGCGATCGACCGCTTCTTGTTCGTCTTTGAGATCAGGGAGTTCGACAAAAATCTCGTTGCTCTCCGGCTTTGTGATGAGGACAGGCTCGGAGACGCCCTGAATGTTAACGCGTTTTTCAAGGATGTTTCGCACCGTTTCAAGATCGTTCGCCGCCCACTTTCTCCCGTGCTTCTCATACTCCGGGATATTGGGTCGGAGCGTGACTCGCACTCCGCCGCGAATGTCGAGGCCGAAGTAGGTGCGTATCTTTTTGTTGAAACTGATGAACGAAGCGATGACGGTGAGCGCCAGGATCACAACGAGCAGAAGCCTATTCTGTTGACCGGTCAAAACGAAACCTCCCGAACCTTCGAATTCCTCTGCGCGTCCGTCTCCGGGGCGAAACGTGGTAAGTTCCGTCGCGGCATCGTTGCAGCCTGCAGGCAGAATTGAAGCCCATCGCCTTGGAAGACGTTGATATATTTTTTACTCTAAATTATTTGCGACAAGTTAGCCTGCAAGGCGACTCAGTAGAAACCATTCTTTATTTTTCTCGTCAATATTTGAGAAAAGCGTTGAAATCGGTTGTCTTTAGAGAGAATGGGAGTATTTCTGCTCTCAAATGTCTTGCGTTGCAGTGAAGAAAAACGGCGCGGTCGTTCAAAGCGGCATGGCGAAGAAGCAGTCTTCCGCCATCATTGAGATAACTGCACTCTCTATTATATTCTTCAAGGCGCTGAATGTCAAGTAAAGGCGAACGATTCTCACTGCGCCGCATTTTAATTTCCAATGATTAAAACTGGAAAAGCCGTTTTTGGGAGACGAGCATTGGGTGGAGCGCGAGAAATCTCACGCCCCCTTATCCTGGCGAGGCTTTGCAATAGACCGACGAGATGCAAGGCAACTTTGCGAAGCGTCACGAGAGGCGTACCTGCTTCGCTATAATGATTACCTCGAAAAACTCTCTGGGAAATCAATCCGATAACGATAGTGAGATAAATCCCGTCGGGCAAGTACTTTTAATTTCGCCCTCGGCGATCTTGCGTCCGGAGGAGGCGGCCCCGGCAAAGTCTAGCCTTGAGAGGGCCTCAAAAACCCGCGTGCGGGTCGTAATTCAAAGTTCACATGAGCGGACTTCCTTAATCCAACAACGAATTTCAACCCTTTCTATCAGTTGAAGAGATAGTCTTTAGCGCAACCTATGCTTCGCAATTCAAACATTTTTGTAGGTTCAGTTATTGGGCGCTGATTGGCGCTTTCCGTTTCACCAAGTTTCAAGTCAGGAGATTCTTCATGTCGTCACCCCGTTTTTTGGCAGCCGCTTACTTTGCTGCCGCCCTCGGTTCAATCGCCGGCGCCGCCGTTCTTGCGCAGAGTCCCCCCGCCCTGCCGCAACGCTCCACTACCAAATCTCCCTCAAGCCCTATCGCGGCTCAGGTTCAAAAACCTGTTGCGCCGGAGGCGAAGGAGGAGATGCGGGGCGTCTGGGTGGTGCGAGACAGCCTGGCGACGCCGCAATCCGTGCATCAGGTGATCGTGACTGCGCTCAAATATCACCTCAACACGATTTTCGTTCAAGTTCGGGGGCGCGGAGACGCCTGGTACGACTCGCCTTATGAGCCTAGAGCTGAGCAACTCGCTTCTCAGCCCGCGTCTTTCGACCCGCTTTCCCAGATGGTTCGTGAAGCTCATGCGTCCGGTCTAAAGGTTCATGCCTGGATGAACACCTACCTCGCATGGAGCTCCCGAAAAGCGCCTCTCGCCTCAAATCACCTCTGGAACGCGCATCGCAACTGGTTCGCCTTGAATAATGAGGGCAAATGCAGCGCCGTTCCGACAAACAAGACAGAAGGGGCGTTTCTCTCTCCGAGTCGCCCGGAGGTTCAAAATCACCTTTTCAATGTCTTCACGGATGTGGCGTCGCGATATGACGTGGACGGGATCCATTTCGATTATTGTCGATATGC
>JAYVOT010000912.1:0-3719 GCA_043757795.1 Chthonomonadaceae bacterium
TTTGCGAATGAACGCCGCCGGGGAGCCTCCCGCGTACCAGACCCAAAATACATCGACATTGAACTTCACGTATTCCGGATTCGTCTCCTGCGCAAGAACTTCCATCCCGGTGACTCCGCCAATATCATCGAACTCCCAGGCATGATTGTGGTAGTTGAAGTTCAGCCCCGCTTCCGCCAGAGTTTTGCCAGCCTGGTTAAAAATTGCGGCGGCTTTCTTATAGCCTTCAACGCTTTTTTCTATGTAGGACGAACACATCAAGTCTTTGATTCCGACAGCGTGGGCGTATAAAATATTGCTTTGCAATCGCTCTATCTTCTCAAAGTCATCAGATCCGAAATGCGCTCCGGATACCTCCAACTCATTGTTGGCGAGCATTCTGTGAGTGGCGTCTTCGCCATAGGTCTCAAAGAGGTTGCCCGCCTCAATTGCGGCATAGCCCGCATTCGCGACATCATTCAAGACGCCATCTATATCCGATCGGTTCCGCTCACCGAAAATAATCAACTGCACCGATACTCGTGGAACTGACATTTGAACCCTCCATTCTATATACAAGTCTTGTAGAATTTTTTTTAATGCGCCTATATTGGCAGAAAATCAATGCCAGGCGCAATGCAATTTCTATTCTCACCAGCAGATCACTGAGAGCCTCCGACGAATGCATAGAGGCGCAACGAACGCGAGAATGAGAATTTAATCGTGGGAGGACAGCTTTAAGAAGCTCTCAATTCCGTTGGCGATCGCCTGCGCCATTTTGTTCTGTCCCGCCTCGGATTTGATGAAAATCGCGTCTGCGGAGCGGCTGAGAGTGACCATCTCAATGGTTACGATAGGGACTTTCGAGAACACCGAGCCGGTAAGCGCGCCCTGTTTCCCGCCGACGAACGTTTTGGAGTCCCCGCGAACGCCGCCGTTTTTCAAATCGCCGCCAAGTTCCTTTTCCATCTCTACTGCGAGACTTTCAGCGGCATTCCGGCTTTGCAAGCGAACATTTTCGTCCGGTCCGGTCACGCCGGAAATCGTGCCGGTACGATCCGGGTAGTACACAGCGAATCCCCGGTCATTCCCTGTGTCGCAGTGAAGGCGAACCATAAGAGACGCCTTCGCGCGATTCGCGATTTGGGCGCGACTCCGATTGCGAACGAGCTGACTCTCATGTTTCTTCGTCATCACCACCCGAAATCCCTTTGAGATCAGCGCCTTTTGGAGCTTTTTCGCGACTGCCCAGTCGATATGCGTCTCGGTCGTACCATTCTGCACTGCATTGCCGCTGTTCACCTCCGAGGGATGTCCCGGATCTATGCAGACAGTGCGATTTTTTGAGATGATTTCTTCATCGCCTTTTGCGCTTTGCATGAACGAAGCGCTTTCTCGAAGGTCGCAGTCCGAAGCGCAAATCCATCCGGAGGCAAGCGTAATGGTTGCCAGTATTGGTAAAAGATTCATAGTTGGTTCAACCATTGGAAAAGGGCAGGACGGGATCGATCAGGTCCCTCTAGATGCGAAGAATCTATCTGAACGACGACTGAGTTTGAAGCGAGCGCCGCCAACGCCTCGACGCGATCAGTAGAAACGAGAACGTCTTGTTTTGCGGCGATGAAGAGGGCGGGAATCTCTCCGATTTCTCTGGCGGAAAAGACCATCGCGTTCAGTTCGCATAAAAGAGTTTCCGCGGAGGCTCCCACCACATAGTCTGAACGTTGCTTCAACATCGCCTTGCCGATTTCGCCTTCAAACCCTTTGAAAGGGTCGATCCCGATGCAGATGCAGGCGATCCCCGCTATAGGTTGCGTAAGCGGCGCTTCCGGATCCTGATTGAGAGCTTTGCTCTCGTTCGCCGCAACCCTCAGAGCAATCGCAGCTCCCATCGAGTGCCCGACGAGAACGATTCTTTCCGCGTTCGAGTTTGCTCTGAGCCATTTTAAAGCGTCGCGAAGGTTTTCGGAAGCCTGCTCCATCGATCTCAAATCGCCTCCGCTGCCCCCTAATTTGTGTCCGACAAAATCGAAAGTCAATCCTTCGAAGCCTTTTCCGGAAAGGTACGAAGCAAGGCTGTCCATGCTGTGCTTCCCGGAAGTGAAGCCGTGCGCGAAGAGAAGCGAAACGGGTCGACTGTCTCCTTCCGGCAAGTATCTCAGCGCTGACAAAAGGGCGCCTTGAGTTTGAATCTGAACGTTTTGCAACTTCATCTTAGTCTCATCTCAGTTGGATGCTTGCGCCTCCCGAAACCACTCAGCGGATTTTTTAGGATCTTTGGAGACTCCGATTCCGTCTCGATACAACTCGCCTAGACTCTTTTGCGATTGTGAGTAACCCTGTTTTGCAGATTTCTCAAACCATTGAAAAGCTGTTTTTTCGTTTCGCAGCACGCCGTCTCCAGTCAAATACAACTGTGCGAGGTTGCACTGCGCGTGCGCGTCTCCCTTTTCCGCGGATTTGGAATACCAGAGAGCAGCTTTTGATGCGCTCTTTTCTACTCCTTCGCCTTTGTGGTACATGAGTGCGAGCGACGTCATAGCAGTGGCGTCTCCTTGCTCTGCCGCCTTTGCATACCACTCGACAGCGGTTTTATCGTTCTGAGTCACGCCTTTTCCGAATTGATACATGTAACCAAGATTGCATTGAGCGAACGCGTGCCCCTGCGCAACCGCCTTGCGATACCAGAGAACGGCCGTCTCCTCACTCATCTCAACTCCGACTCCGCTCTCATAAGCCAGACCGAGGTTGAACTGCCCTTCCGCGTTTCCTTTATCAGCCGCCTTGCGAAACCACTTTATGGCGGCATCGGCGTCTTCTGCGACTCCTAAGCCCGAAACGTATCGATGGCCAAGTTCCGCTTGCGCGGCGGCATAGCCCTGTTCCGCTGACTTCCGAATCCATTTTGAGGCGGAGGTTTCATTCTGTGCGACTCCCGTCCCGTTGTGATATCTCATGCCCAATTCGTACTGCGCTTTCGGATCAGAGGGATTCGGGACAACAGTCGCTTTTGAGGGTGGGCGGGATTTAACAGTTTGCGGGGCGCAAAGAGTCGGCGGAACCAAGAGGCTAACAATGAGGATGATAGGAAATAAAAGTTTGGAAAACATGGTTGAAATCTCCGTCAACGTTGCAACCTCCCGCTCAAGAGCTTCGCTCATCACCCGGAGACTTCATTACTGCGAAGGGAGGATATTCGTCCGGCCGAGTTCTGGCGCCGCGTTTATAGTGGAAAATTCGATTGACCTCGCCTGTAACGGAGTCATAGGCGCACCAGATTCCGTCTTTTGTGCCGGATTTCGAGGTTCCGTCATAATCGTTGTAGTAGCCCTGCCACTGCACGAAGCCGTTCTCTTGCCAGCAGGCATAGAAACCGGTAAAGACGCCCTTCACGAAAACTCCTTCTGACTTCTTGTTCCCGTTGGCGTAGTATTGAATCCAATTGCCTTCTTTCACGCCTTTTGCATAGCGCCCTTCGCTTCGGATGTTTCCATTGGCGTAATAGGAGACCCATAGCCCTTCTTTCAGTCCGTTTTCATATCCGCCTTCGGTCATTTTAGAGCCTCCTATGAGTGATTTCTCGCTTCGAAAGAATTAGCCGGTCGGAATCAGAACCCGTCCTCTTCCTCAATCCGCGAAGCGGGTCTTACACGCTCCAAGCCCCCCCCATTTTGGGATCAGTCGCTGTCGCGAAAAACCCTCTCTTTTTGCCGCTCATACCTGACTTAACTCTTTGGAGG
>JAYVOT010000913.1:0-3715 GCA_043757795.1 Chthonomonadaceae bacterium
AATCAACTTCAAGCAGGAGTGATACAATTGCAAGGATTGCCTTAGAGTATAAAGATGTTCAGCGCGGTAATCGCCTTCTTCCGGGCGAACCGGGCGACGGCTATTACTCTGTTTCGCATAGTTTATCGAGAGAAGTTCGAGTGAGAGACGCGCCTCACTGTCCATCCGTTTAACATCGAGATGAACCCTGCTATCGAATGAAGTTCCTTCCCTCCAACAGGCAGCCAGGAGTAAGAAACCAACAAATATCAGACTCAGCTTTGAATGAAATGAGAGAGATTCTGTTGGCAATCGCGCCACCGACTCCGAGAAGTCGATCCCAATTCTGGAGGAAGAAGCGAATGTGCAAGATCGCTGCAGCCTGCAAGAGTTTGCACTCATCGCTTGTTATTGTGACCGAGGAGGCGGGCTTTGCAATTCCAGATGCGGGCTTTAGCCGGAAGTCCCAATCCGCGGTCGAGCACAACCTTCAAAGGCGCGAGCTCTCTTGCGAAGATTATCAGGAATTACTCCCTCGATTTTCACCTAACTTCGACCTCCTGCTTTTCGAAGCATTAGCGACTTCCTGCGTCGACGCCGAATCGCTCCAATCGCAAGGACTCCGGACGAAAAGAGCATTGCAAATGAGTCTGGTTCAGGAACAGCAACGAAACCTATGCCAGTCAGCCGGATTTCACTGCCGCCGAAAAAGAGGCCGTCGTCTGGAATCGACTGCTGACCGAAGTAGCCCCACTGAAGCGGAGTCTGCGTTCCAAAACCCCCGACTACATCCCAATCGAAAGACCAGTATCCTGAACCGAAGACATCGTCGAAAACAGGTTCGAAAATTGTGTAGCCGCCTCCCGGTCTCGAAACCGGAGCCATCATCGGCGCATCTTTCTTTCTGACTGTGCCAGTCCCCTCCATGTTATAAGTCAAATTCTCGAAATCGATGGCTATGTTGTGAGCGTCTTTGTAAACGAGTTCTAATGAAGTCGAGGCGTAGACCTCCGTAATCTCGTGCATCAGCGCGCCCCATTTTGTCGTATTCGGGTGTTTTGGGTCACGCCCAGGAACCGTAAGCGTGCCTAAGAGATCGATATCGCCCATGTCGATATTTTGCATTCCGCTACTGACAGTTCCGCAAGCGCCAGGATTGTCTGTCACTGTCTGTTGAAACGCCCCGATATTGGTCTTACCGACGTCTCTGAACAGTTGAATCGTGACTTTGTTCATTGGGTTCTTCTGTATACTGACGAAGAGTGCTGGCATAGAAGTTGGCTCCAGTTCCAACATGCATTATTCCCTGAACATCTACTGAAACGGACGCCCCGCCTGTGCACAGCATCAGAGTGTTGACAAAATTCGCTCTATCGTTGAGAGTACCTTTGACAGTCACTTCCGCTCGAGCCGTTGAATTCATCGCAGAACTCAGAACAAGGACGAGAGCGAGCGGCTTCAGGTTGCGGGAACATTTTGATGATAGAGAGCGAGCATTCACAGCGCTCGCAGTTAAAGTGATTTTTCGCATGAAATTACCTCCTTGGATGAATGAATAACGGGAACGCATTGCCGGAGTAGAGGCATACGGCATGGCAATAGATTACTATACGGCGCTATTTTCTATTTTGCAATCGAAAAACTGTTAAAGAAGACTTTAATTTTCTCTCAATGCATTCGAAACAGAGAAATGTATGAGATATTGAAGATGATTGCACTCGAGGAATGGGGGAAGCGGAAAAAAAGATACTGCAACGATAAATCCCTTTTGATGTTCGATTCGCGCTGCTTGGAAGGAATCTGGGCAAGCTTGTATTTCGCGCACATCTCGACGATCTTCCGCTCCCAATTGCAGGCGAACGCAGAGGCGTTGATTCCGAGCGCGAAAACCGCCAGAAAAATCGTCGCCATCGAGCAGGCATGGATGCGTTTTAGCGTCTGTTTCAGATGTTTTTCTCCCTTGTCGTTTGAATTTCGGCGATGCTCCAGGAGTGCAGAGCCTCAGGTTCTTCCGAAGGAACCTAAGGCTGACGTCAAGATTTATCTCGCTGAAACTGACAAGCCCAGGACGCAATCATTCCCCGTTTGGAAAAACAAACGGGGATTGAATATCTGTCGAACGTTTCCTCGAGCTGGATTTTTATTACGCGCTAAAGCGCAAGCTCTCAGTGTCACTTTCCAGGCGGGCTCCTACGAGAGGATGAGCCGACACTTGCGGATAAGTAGATCGCTTTTTTGGAGCGGTCGTATTTGACAGCCTTCTTCGTGGCAACCCGATAGATGCTGAGCGGAACGTACATATGCTGGTTCACAGTTTTTACCTCCGAATCGGAGATAAAGTCTTGATAATCGATCCGATACCGCTTCGAGCCGGACTTGAGCGCGATCTTTCCAGCAAGCGTATCGAAAGTGGCTTTTCCTTCTGCGAGTTTCAGAGGTTGTCTCTCTTTGGAAAGAAATTCGACAGGCAGATAGGGCTTGCCGGAAAGAAGCAACGGATGGACTCCTAACTGGAGTTGGATTCCTGCCGAATAGGCGGTCAACTCCTTCGAAGCCGTTGGTTCGGGCAATCGAAACCCAGCAGGCAAGGGAGGCAAAGGGAGACGTTTCGAACTCGACAACCCTGTGATGATGCCAGTCCCGAAAATTTCTCCAGTGTTGGCATCCATGCTCACCGAGTACTGGCTGTATCTGTTGTCGCTTCTGAGGGTTCCGCTGCAACTGAGAGAGTACACCAGGCGCTGATTTCCGTAAAAGTCCGGACGCAAGAGGCGCATTTCATCTATCTTCTCCGGTTGCCCATCGATGAAAAGCGTGTTCAGGGCGATGGACATCGCCTGATCCGGCGTCAGCCTCGGAATGGGAGAGGTGATATCCCGGGTAGCCCAGTGTACATAGTGCACGGCTTCGCCGGTGAATCGGTTGATCGTAACGCCGCACATTGGGGAGCCTATCGTCCCATTGGGATAGCGCAACGTAAAAGTATAATGTGCCGATGAGGTGTATATGTCTTGTCTTCCATCCTTCCAATCTCCTTTGATCGAATTGAGAGATCGATAGTAGGGGAAATGATCTTTGACGAACTGGATCGCGATTTTCCTGAGTTCCGGCTCTTTGATGTAGTTTGCGAGCTCCTCTTTGTCCTCCGGAGCACGATCGCCATCAAGGTTATCGAACATCATCCACTCTGGAGTTATTTTGGGAATGCTGTACTCTCTGCGTCCGTACCTAATTTTGAAACTCTTTGGGCCCTCTTTGACAACGATTTTTTCCGAGACATCGGCATGCTCGAAATCGATGATGAGTTGCCTTGCATCCTCCACGCTCATATTCTCTTGAGCGTGGGAAGTAGACGATAGAGAGCAGAGCGCTCCTTGCGCGATAAGGACGACTTTCATGATCTGATTGAGATGGTTTTTCATTATGGCGTTCCTTCCCGGATGTAAATGTCACTACCCGCTGCCGTGTAGGCGCAAGTGGAATAGATACCACCGTTTGTAGTCAGGGTCTTGAAGTATTCTGACGCTTTCTGTGCTCCTTTGAATGCTTTGTCAGCCGCATCCAATGTCTTCGATCTGGGTCGACTGATATTTCCGAGCGCGTCCTTGCCGTCCAGAAGCAGTTCGTAGAAGCCTGCAAAATTGATGTCAGGATAGTCTTTAAAATCCTGAAGTCCGTTGATGAACAGATCCGTCGATGCGGCTTTTTGCTTCGTATTTCCGAATGCGACCACGCA
>JAYVOT010000914.1:0-3711 GCA_043757795.1 Chthonomonadaceae bacterium
TGGAGGAAAATCCTTTTAAATCGGGAAGTCAACCCTGATTTGCAGCCAACATATCCGCCTAGAACGGTAAAAACTCCCAATAGAAGCTCTCTTCCCCCCTAAATCGGGGGCGGCGTGGAGCGCCGGGGGCGCGCCAGAACGAACTTTCGGCTTAAGTTAACGCATATGCCCCCGGCCCCTCTCCCGGACTCTCGCTTCGCTTCGGCGCAATCGTTTCGGCAGAGCGCAACACTGGGAGTCTCGCGCGAGCGACGCCCCACGCCGACTCCAATTCTGGTCGAACGGTCTGAAATCCGCCTGCGCCGACGCGAATCCTCACCCGCGAAGCGGGTTCCGGAAGCCCCTCTCCTAGCGCGTAGCGCGGTAAGGAGAGGGGTTGCGGTGAGGTTTCCAATATTGGAGGCGGCGTGCCAATGACAGGGGGCAACTTCCTACGACACCCGTTTCCCCCTCTCGTAGCGCGGTAAGGAGAGGGGGATGGGGTGAGGTTTCACGTTACCGGCAAAGGATTCCGGCGCAAAATGGCTAATAGTATCCCAACTTCCTTATGGAAAACGACTCCCGATTTCCAACTACTCAAAAAGGCGACACAACTTGATAAAAAAACTTCTTTCGGCGTTGCTTCCAGTGTTCCTACTCTATCTGTCTATTCCCTACGCCCGCGCCGACCTCAACAGCTTTCTCAAGAAGGCGGAACCCGCCTATAAGTGGGAAAAGCTCAGCGAATCCGCTTTCTCAGGCGGGAAAGAGATCGAGATTCATCTCGTTTCGCAGACCTGGCAAGGCAAGAACTGGGAGCATCGACTACAGATTTTCTTGCCGGACAAACCTAAATATCCCCATTTTTGCGCTCTTCTCAACACGGGAGGGAACGGCGGAGCCTCTGAGAAACTGATCGGCGCAAATCTGATGAAGTCGATTGACAGTCCCTTCGCAATCCTCTACAACATCCCCAATCAGCCGCTTTACGACGGCAGAACGGAGGACGCCCTCATCGTCTACACCTGGCAAAAATACCTCGAAACCGGCGATGAGAGTTGGCCGCTCCACTTCCCAATGGCGAAAGCCGTTATCAAAGCGATGGACGCAGTTCAGGCGTACAGTAAAGGTTCCGGAATACCTGAGATCAACGAGTTCCTTATTACCGGAGCCTCGAAACGAGGTTGGACGACCTGGCTCGCAGGCGCGAGTCGCGACAAACGCATCAAAGCCATCGCCCCAATGGTCATCGACACGCTCAATTTGCCGAAGCAGATGGCGCATCAGGCGGAGGCTTACGGCGGCTTCAGCGAACAGATCGTGGACTATACGAAAGCAGGAATCATGGGCGCTCTCGACACGGCTCGCGGCAAACGACTCATCGAACTTGAAGACCCCTACAGTTATCGAAAAATTATTACTCTGCCAAAACTGTTGATTCTTGGAACGAATGACAGATATTGGGCTCAGGACGCTCTCAACTTCTATTGGAACGATCTTAAAGGCATGAAATCGGTTCTTTACACCCCCAATAGCGGGCATGGATTGGAGGACAGAACACGCGTCTTCAACACTCTCGCCGCCTTTGCGCGCTCCATCGCCTCCAAATCCGAACTGCCGAAAATGACCTGGAAGTTCACGTCAGCCGCAAGGGGAATCGATATTGAAATAGAATCGAATTCTCATCCGATCTCCGCCAGACTCTTCAGAGCCGCCGCAAAAACACAGGATTTCCGAAACTCCAAATGGACTTCCGAAGAAGTAGCCCCGGGAGTTGGCTCTTTCGCCGCCCACATGGAAGCGCCGAAAGACGGCTACGCTGCCTCATTCGTAGAAACGACTTTCGAGCAAGACGGGAAACTTTTCACCCTCTCCACCCAACTGCAAATCTTGAAGGCGCAGTAGCCTTCGCGCCGTGAAAACATTGCCATAGGATGCCGGGTGTTGAAAACACTCGGCATCCTATGCGGAAGCGCCATTGAGCCGGATGACTCATGGCACGGCTCTCAGCCGAATGACTCTTCACTCGTTCGCGCATCTCTCGAACATCGCTCGCCATTCATTCCGTTGTTTCGCCACAAGCTCGGGACTGTTTTTCCCTTTGTCCGCTGCTGCCTCATCGACTAGTGCGTTTGGGTTCAACTCCGCGAAGAGGGGATGATTTTTCGCACGATTGAACCAGTACTTGCTATTCGAGAAGTCGCCTTCCCGGCGGTGCATGATGCCGTGCCAGTACGAATTGGCATCGTCCATCGAGTTTTGGATAAAGTCGTGTCCTCTTGCATACTCATCGACGTAGAGCCAGAGTCCCGGAATCAGGTCCGGCTTTGCTGCGATGGCAGGGTTGGAGATAATTTTCTCCACCAGAGCGACCTGTTTCGATTTGAACCCGACTAGCTCCTGCATGGCGCTCTCAAATGGAATCGCCTCGAATAAGGGGGCGCAGGCCTCCGCGATCTCTTTCGGTAGATTCATGATTTCCTCCGACTACTCCAGTTCGTCAATCGTCACTGCCCCGCCGCGATAGACCGCTTCTCGAACCAACATGCAGGCGAGAACGGCGTTCCTGCCATGCTCCACGTTCGAGATTGGGGCGGTTCGGGTGCGGACAGAGTTGAAAAAGGCTTCCAGTCCCAATTTCGTATTCTCGATTTCGCCCTCGTAGCTGTGACCTTTTTTATCCGGCAATCCCAATTCGCGTCTGTAGGAGAACATCCCGGAGTTGAAGTCGATACCGCCTCTAGTTCCGGCGAGAAGCGTGTATTCGAAGTTGAACTTGGGCGTATTCGGTACGATCCAACTATGAATGATGTTGACGATCAGACCGTTCTCATACTCGACGAGAGCGGAATAGTAGTCCGTAACGTTGCGCCCCGGTTCTCCCTCCTGCCAGAGTCCTTTCGTCCCCATCCCGACGGCGCGTTTAGGAAGCGACTGACACGCCCAGTTCATGATGTCCCAGTTGTGAACGGCTTGCTCCAACATCCAGTCGCCGGAACGATCTTTGTTTCCGAACCAGCCTCGAAGCGGCCCCCAGGCGTTTGACCAGGCGATGCGCCCTTCGATGAGTTCGCCCAGTTCTCCTGCATGAATTTGATCCATCGTCTCGATGAATCGAGGGTCGGCGCGGCGTTGAAACCCGATATGGACGATCTGCTTGCTTCCATTCGCCGCAGCCACGACGGCGTCGCAGTCTTTTCGGGTGATGCACATCGGTTTTTCGCCGTAGAGGTCCTTGCCTGCGCTGATCGCGTCGAGGTAGTTTTGCGCGTGCAGGTCGCAAGGCAACGCACTGACGACCGCCTCGACGCTCTTCTGTTCCAGTACTTTCTGCCAGTTCTCATGCTCGACCGGAGCTTTTTGTCCGGCGTCCACGATCATTTTGACCGCTTTCGTTCGGCTTTCTTCGCTCGTATCGCTGATGTGAGTCACTGCCACATTCGGGATTTTCAACGTGTTGGAGAGCAAATCTCTACCTCGCCCGCCTACTCCCACAAATCCTACGCTCACCGTTGAATCGCTCATTGCTTGTCCTTTCAATTCAATCCGTTTGATTTACTATCGTGAACAGTTTGTCCTTCGGAAACCTCACCCCAACCCCTCTTTTTACAGCGCTACGCGCCAGGGGAAGGGGAAACGGGTGTCGGGTGTCGAAGGGAACGGGTGTCGTGAGAAGTTGCCCCCTGTCATTGGCACGCCGCTCCCAATATTGGAAACCTCACCCCAACCCCT
>JAYVOT010000915.1:0-3709 GCA_043757795.1 Chthonomonadaceae bacterium
CAGAGCTTCTTGAGTCAGAGCTTCGTACTCTTTCCCCAGATTGAGATTGTCGTATTGCAAATCAATTTTTCGAATGTCCGCCGGATTCGCATTTTCATCCGTCGGCGAGTTTTGGGTGTCCGGCGGCGTCTCTACCGCTCCTGAATCGCTGATTTCGAGCGGGAAATTGATTTCGATCCCAAGCGTGTTGTTCAGTAAAGCCACTGTCTGACTCACTTGATTCCTGGCTTGAATGAGTCCCTGTTGGCCATTCAAAACGTCCGTTTGCGCCCTCAGAACATCGAATTTGGCGACTACGCCTGCTTTATAGCGCTTTTGGGAGTCGTCCAAACGATCCAGTGAGTTCCGGAGAGTCTCCGTCGCGACTGCGACTAACGCTTTCGCACGGAGAACGTCGTAGAAAGCTGATTTCGTATCCAATACCGCTTGATTGCGAGCGCGATTGATGTCCAACCTTGCCACTGCTTCTTGGAAATTCGCTTGATCCTTCGCCGCTTTCAGAAGTCCCATAATATCTACTGGAAGGCTGAAGTTGGCTCCGAGAGTCAATTGATTCGGATCAACGAAGGTAACGGACGATCCCCCGATATTTCCAGAGCTTCCCTCATCGAGCCTTGTATAGTTGAAAGTGGCCCCGAACGTCGGGTTAAACCCCGCTTTCGCCTCTTGAGTTCGACCTTGCGCGGAGAGCAACGCTTCCTGTGCAAGGGCTATCGAGCGGTTTGTTGAAAGCGCAATTGAGACCGCCTGTTGCAACGAAATCGGCTTGCTCAAGTCGATCTTAATCTTCTTGCCGTCCGGCGAAGCGAGCAATGGATGGGCGGCGGAAGCGGAAGAGGGAATCGGAGCGGGCAACGCTTCTTGCAACCCTGTAGGAGGTACGCTTCGCGGTAAGAGAATCACGCCGGTGGGCAATGGTTTCCCGCTCTGTTCCGCATTTTGCGCGAACGAAGGACTTGAGGAGAGCGCAAGCGCGAGCGCAAAGCCCGGGAGGAATGAACGCACCTTAAGGGCGCTGACTACTGAATTTTTTTTTGACAACGTCAAATCTCCTATCGTTGCCGACTTAGGCGAACGAAAGCGCAAGGGGGAAGGCTTTTTGCGATGAAAGCGACTGAGATTGCCCCAACCTATCCATTATTGTGAACCGTCCGCGGTGAAACGACTCCACTGCGGACGGACTAAAGTTCTTTTTCGGGAGTTAAAAAGTCCTGCGGCCCGGACTAGGAACTTTGCAACCTTCGAAACGAATTCCGGAAGCCCACACTTTGAATTCAGCTAAACAAACACGGGAAATGCCTGTTTGCGAATCTTGCTAAGGCGCGCCTTGGGGCAAAACTCCTCAAGACTCCGGATTTAACAATACATTTGAGCGCTTAAGTTTAAGATTGAATGTTTTGGAGCAAGGCTTCTCGCCTGCCCTTAAGCGTGTCCATGTGAAAAGCGTATCTGGCTATTGCCGTTCTTTTTCGGGATGCCAATTCGGACATCGCAACCCTTTCCAAAGTTGGGAATAGGTGCGATCTATGGCTTCCGTCAGTGGAATCTCTTCCTCGGACTGCGCCCACTGTACCATCGCGCTGAGGTGCGCGCCGTAAAGAATCACGGCCATCTCGTCAGCAGTAAAGTCGCTTCTCAGCTCGCCGCGGTTCAAAGCTTCTTGCAACAACTCCACCATGATGGCTGTCACTTGATGTTTCATTGCGCCGCTTGCAACTCGAACAACAGGGTTTGTGAGCGACAGCGAGAGAAAAGTGCGGGTCAGATTACGATTTCTGTCTTGATGCTCAGCTATGAACTTAACGAGAGCCACCATTCTCCGCCAGAAGAGACCCCCTGTTTTCGGGAAGTATTTGGCGCTGTCGGGGTAGTTTTCTATCTCCGCTCCTGCCAGAAGTTTGGAACTTGCCAGCGTAAAAAGTCTTAGCTTGGAATCGAAATCGTAGCCTATCACGGCCTCTTTGTTGTCGAAATATTTGTAAAAAGTACCTTTTCCAACGTCCGCTGACTCGGTAATCATCTCTATCGTGACTGTTTCAAAATGTCTTTCCGAGAAAAGTTTCATCGCGGCTTCATAGATTATTTCGCGCGTCTCCGTGCGACGTCTCTCTCTGCGGGAAGCATAGGAGACAGCGCACGAGGAATTAGTTTCATCCATTCCGGTTTGTTCGCCGGAAATTTCCAGTTTCATAGGCTCCATGGTAGTCGCCTTTCAAATTATGACTGACGGTCATCTTCGACTGAAAGTATCATACCCTATTCTTTTTACGACTGTCAATTCTAAAAAAGCGCCAATTGGATAAAAATAATCAGCGAATCTTTATCCGCAACTCTGTTCATTTCGTTTCAATCCTATTCACCCCCAAGTTCGCACTTCAATAAAGGAAATTGAGAGGATGTGCCGATAGTCAATAGGTGTGCATCCTTTAAAATCGGTCTTTGCCAATTGCACTTCTTGGCGAACGGCGTACCTTAAAGATATGATTATGCTGATTAGCGCCGCTTACAGGGAGACGTGACGTATGGACAAAGCCGCTCTTCAAAATAAGCCGCTTGCCGTCCCGCATCATCTCCCGCACCTCGACGGTTTGAGAGCGATAGCGGCGCTCTATGTGGTATTGCACCACGCGATGTTGCAGGTGTCGCACCCCACTGTTCACCCGCGCAATTGGATCGAATGGACCGAACGTTTATTGACAGGCGGAAGATTAGCGGTCGATCTCTTCATCGTCTTGTCCGGCTACAGTCTGATGTTGACAGTTATCAGGAATAAGGGCATCCTTTCGGGCGGTGCAGCCGCGTTCTATAAAAAACGCGCTCGACGAATCCTGCCTCCGTATTTTGCATGCCTCGTTATCAGCCTCCTTCTGATTTCGACTTTGATCGGAGTAAAGACAGGAACTCATTGGGATGTCTGCCTTCCCGTAACTTTTAGAGATATTTGGACTCACGCGTTTCTGTTGCAAGACCTTTTCCACGACACTTCCGGCAAAATTAATCACGTCCTCTGGTCTATCTCCGTCGAGTTCAGAATCTATTTTCTATTTCCTGCGTTGCTATTTCTCTGGAAACCGCTCAAGCCCATTCCAACCACTTTGCTCTGTATTTTCATAGGTTATGCTCTGCTCGCGATTTTGCCTGAATCTAAAATCAATCTCATGAGCTTCTCGCCCAACTTTTTAGGACTCTTCGCTCTTGGAATGCTTGCGGCTGAAATCAGTTGCAGCGACGAGCAGTACTGCGTTCGCTTACGAAAAAAAGGTTTTTGGAACGTTCTCGCCGCAGCGATCATAGCTTTGACGCTCTGGCAGGGGTGGAGACTAAGGTGGTGCGGGGAAGATTTGGGAGCGGGACTTGCATCTTTCGCTCTTTTGATCGGACTCAGCGCCTTGCCTGTCTCCAATCTGCGAACAATCCTATCCTCCGCCCCCATCGCGTCTATCGGGACCTTTGCCTACAGCATCTACTTGATGCACGCCCCTTTCTTGCAACTTTTCTTTCAATACGTTCTCACGCCGTTTAAGTTGAATGAGGAGTCTCAATTTATTGCGCTCATTTTCATCGGCAGCCCTTGCGCTGTGGCGCTGTGCTATCCGTTTTACCTCGTCTTTGAGCGGAGAAACCTGGGGAAGAGAATGACGAAAAAGGAGGGGATTAGGAACTCAGACAAATCAAATCACCTGCAAGACAGATAGAGAACGTAAGAAAT
>JAYVOT010000916.1:0-3709 GCA_043757795.1 Chthonomonadaceae bacterium
GGGCGAGCGAGCGGATTGGAATCCCCTACTTCAAAAGCGCGAACGAAAAGCGCTTGCAATTCCGGATGAAGCATCTCGAAAGGAGGAGAATCAGGTCGAATTGAAAAAGGTACTGGATATTTGCCGTAAGGGAAATACCCCGAGGCAATACGTTCCGCACGCGAGGGAGTTCCGCCTTTCCCTTGATAGACGCCGTCGAAAGGATGAATTCCCTCCATCAACGTCTCAAAAAGTAGAACTGCTAATCCGAATAGATCGTGCGCCGCCACGCGATCGCGATGTTCCAGGTTTCGACCCTGCAGTTCAGGCGGCGTAAAGTCGCTAGTGCCCACGACGCAACGATAGATATGCCCCGTTTTTAGATCCTGCACCTGAAATGAGTCGTTGTCAACAAATGAAATAAGCGCGTTCGAGCCTACAAGAATGTTCCCGTCATTCAGGTCGCCGATCAAATAGTTCCTGCGATGAAGCGCCGCTACGGTCATAGTGATGTTTCTAGCGGCTTGCAAAAGATATTTGTAGTTGAAAAGAGGACAGTGCTGACAACGTCGCACCGGGTTGTAGTAATCGGAAATGGGGCGCATTCCCTGTATTCTAGGCATTAAAAACCCGATTATTTGCGTTTGCTTTCCGGGTTTGTGCAGTAAGTCAACGGGCCATGCGAGCGAAGAGTGCCCCATTGCCAAACTTGGGTCGTCCGGCGGACTTGCCTGCATCAAAAACAGTTTCGCAGCGCGTTCTTCGGTCGGGTCGTGATAGATTTTTGCCGCAAGCCCGACTTCTCCCGGCAAAATATAGATATTCGCCTCGCCGCCCTTGCCAATCAAAGTCGCCGAATCAAGGTCGATTACCTTGCCGTTCAGCAGTCGTTGGAACTCCAATTCCAAGCCCTCCTCATTTCAGAACAATACGCGTATTTAGCCTGCGATCTAAAATATTTCTCGTCGGCTTGACGGCTTTTCTTGTCATCCTGAACTGAGAGCCGATCTGGCGTTCGCTCCATCCGGGAGAGAACGTGATGATATTCACTTACTGGGAAACATAATTTTGCAACTGCTCATGCGCATCAGCAAGGCTAAATTTCATCGCAAAATAGAAATATTGAAACGGAATTAGCCAATTTGAAAATGATAAGGATTAAAGAAAACGTTTTTCGCTCATGTCACCGATATTGAAAACACTCGGTTTACGAGAGTTATTCCTGTAAATCTGAAGAAGCCAAGCCTCTGACCAGAGAGATGTCTCCGGCTGAATAGGATTCTCGCTCCGCAAGTTTCAAAAGTTTCTTGGTGCGAGTCGTCACGAAACGCGGAACAGCTCGGTTGAAGCGCCTGTGGCGGACAGAGTCGCTTCGCTCAGCCCAAAAGCGGAGTTACGAGGTCTCCTGACTTCCGTTTCCTGCGTGAAGGATTCCCGGAGACCTCGGTACGAGCTACAACAGTTTCTTCAAGAAGTCCGCAGAGTTTTTCAACCCGGCCTGCTTGTCTGCCGCAGGATTACCGCACTCCAAAGCCATGTACTGATTGAATCCGATGTCCTTCAGAGCGTCAAACCCAGCTTTCCAATCCGTTTGACCGTATCCGGGGAGTTGTCGCGTGCTGTCTGCTAAATGAACATGCGCGATGTGCGATCCTGCGGCTCGAATGGAAGCAGCTGTGTTCTCTTCTTCAATGCTCATGTGGAAAAAATCCGCCATGATTTTGATATTCGGATTTCCTACCCTCTCGCAGATGTCCGTTCCGTCCTTGAGAGTGCGAATAAGGTGAGTTTCATAGCGATTGAGCGGCTCTAAAAGCAGATACGTCCCCGCCTTCACAGCCGTTTCACCCCAATCGTCAAACAGCTTGCAGAGAAGATCTTTTTCCAACTGCACCGCTCCGGCTAACGGGGAGAGATCCGGAATACGTGGGCTACCGAAAATCGGAACCATGATGAGTCCTACCATTCCCAACTCGCCGGAGGTCTGCAAAAGTCTGTGAATGTCTTCCGAAGCCTTATCTCGCTCTTTTTTATCCGCATCCAGCGGGCAACCCCGAAAACCGGCGCAGATCGATGAGGGTTTTACAGAGTGATTTGCAGTCGCTTGTGCAATCTCGGCCACTCTATCCCATAGATTAGCGCCCCAGAACTCGATCCCTTCGTAACCCGCGGCCGCAAGGTTGTCCAGTTTCTCGTTCAACGCGGAACCAACCGCCAACCCTTCCTGACAGGCAAACTTCATCGTTGTTCATCCTTTTCTCAAATAGAAGTCAATTCTAATCGTTCGATTCGATGGAGGCGTCGTCGAGCGACCTTGCAGATCGAAGAGACATCGAACTGTTTCGGAAGTATCGGCCAATCCGTCATCCCTTGCAATTTCGCTTCTATGGCTGGCCATACCTCCTCTTGCTCGGATAAACTTATAGGAGAGGAGGAAACGGAAGAGAGCATCTCATTCATTTCCCGAATCGTGCGAAGGCGAATGCCCGGGACGGCTTTGATTTCTCGAACAATCCTTCGGAAATTATCGAGCGCAACGCGGAGATCTTCCGGGTTTTTGCGCTCCACAGGTCTTCGATCCGCTTCAACAGGATTGGCGCCGTGTTCGAAAATGGAATCCCAAAAGGAGTTGTGAAGAATACGAGTGGGATGGCCAATGAAGACTTGACTCCAAAATTGTCCTCCGGCTCTCTCAACTTCAAGTCCAGCAACGATTCTTGCAAGGTCACGATCCACGCTTGGCGTTAGATGAAAAACGCTGTCCGAAAAATAGTGACCTTCAGGAAAAGCTAGAATTCCCTCAAAACGGTGAACTTCGCCCTCCGGCACGCCTGTAAAGCCGTAGACGAAAGCAGGAACGCTTAGTTGCCTCATCGCTTCGCAGATTTGCGGCCCCCAGTTGTTTCCCGGTCCGCCCCAACAAGAGGGAGTTACGCCAAACACCTCCTCTATCGACCGCACTCCGGGCGCTTCTTGCTTCACAGCCTCAAGTACGCCGTCCTCCCACCCTTTGTTTTGAAGAAATTCCGCGATGGTAGGATGAACCGAGTGATAGTCCGTGTGAAAACCGATGTCGTGTTTCAAAAGCGACTCGATGACATCAAAGCGCCCCCGCGACTTCAGATTCCGCGCCTTCTCCCCCACGATGCACAGGGTGGCTTGAACTCCCTCTTCCGAAAAAATCTCCGCGCAGGTCTTGGCGGCATCGTCCGCTTCGGGGTCGATAAAATCTTCAACATCCATCAAAATCGTGGCGTACATCGAATCCCCCATCTCAAGCTATCTCTGACTGACCGCCATGCAATGCGCTAAACGGACTTTGAAGTACGAGAGAAAGCGAATTGAATGGAAATTTTTTCCCGAATACGACAATTCAAGAAGGAATCGTAGGGTTTCGAGCATAACTTCCACATGTTGATATGGTTCTAGGCTAAAATCTACTAAAAGCGCGTCGAACTTCGACACCCAGGCAGATTTACAAGCTGTTGAAGCATGTACTTAGAGTATACTTCCCCCCCGGCGATTATTCAAGGGAAATAAAACCAATTTTCAAGGTGAAGAGATAGTTCATCTAAAAGTATGGAGATTTCCTAGTAAATTACAACCCCTTTTGATTGTGTCATAATGTTTTCAATCAACCAGTCAGCCAGCGCGCTCATAATTACGAACGGAGTTTATAGAAGATGTCACTACACACGACATTCCGCCGACTGCCGATTGTCGTCGGTTT
>JAYVOT010000917.1:0-3705 GCA_043757795.1 Chthonomonadaceae bacterium
CATTTTTCTCGCTCACTTAATTGTCCGTACTCCTGTGCCCAACCCGAATAATTCTAATAAATTTTCCAATTTCTTTTTCATCCTTCAATACGGTTTGAGGTTTTAACGAAACTCGCCTTACTCTGAAACGTAGTATGATTTGACTGGGGGCGTATTCTTGAAGCCCATACAATCAAATCGTTCTTTCATCGCGCGACGAACAAGGAGCCATTCAACTCATGTCAACTAAAATTACTGCAGCCAGAAGAGGTTTTCAAGTTGTATTATCCGGATTTGCGATCGCGTCCCTGTTGTTTGTCGGAACTGTCGGCACAAACGCTGCGCACGCTCAGGAGAAGCCGACGGAGCTTGTGCAACAGGCCGAACCCGACTCGAAAACATACCTCATCAAACGAGTTTACAAAAAAGGCGAAGTCAATCGCTACAAGTACAGCATGAATATGACGATGACGCCTCCCGGCTCCACGGATGCGATTCAGATCGTTATGAAGATGACAGCAAAAGTGACTGTTAAAAGCGCTGATGCCGACGGCTCCTACTCCGTAATACAGCAGTTTGAATCGATGGTGATGAATATGCTCGGCATGGATAGAGACATGACTTCCTCCTTGCCCGTCACAACGACAACTCGTGACAAAGACGGCAAAATCACAACGAAATCCGAGGGCGGAGATCCACAGGCGGTGCAACAGTTCGCTTCAATGCGCAGTTATACCGAACTTGCCGAAAAGGCGATTCCCAAGAAACCTGTCAAGATAGGCGAGGAGTGGGAAATCCATTCCAAACTCCCCGCTCCCGACGGGTCCGGCGAGGTTGAAGTCGTTTCCACTTCGAAGCTGGTAGGGAAAGAGATTCTGGATGGCGTGAAAGCGCTGAAGATTTCCACTAAAGTCAAAACTTCCGGTATCGCGGATTCCACTCAGGAGAGCGTGATTTTTATTGAAGAAGCGACGGGAAAGCCGCTCAAGATGACGATGGACAGCGATATCGAGGCGCATGGCGTTCCGATGAAAATGAAGATGACGATGAAGATCGCAACGCCGGAAGCCAAGTAAGAGCTTTCTTCCAAGACCGGATTTGTCCGAACCAGGATGCACATGATTATAGGATTTTCATGATTTCAGAGCGTGAGCAGCGCTGACGACTAGAATCATTCCAATCTCAAAATCACGGGCATCCTGGTTCGGACAACTTATGCCTTCCGAATTCGGACCTATCTCGCGTGTTCGCGGAAATCAAAGAAGGAAAAACCGATCCGACGGCGAATAGTAAGAGTGAGACGGAATTCGAGTCAACGGTACGAGACAAAAGAGGGCGCAGCGATGAGACGTGACGAATGGGGAAGCTCCAAGCTGGATGAGTTTCGCATAGCCGTAAAAAAAGAGTTCGGCGCAAATCTTGAAAAAGCGACGCCTGCCAACGTTCGAGAGTTTATGGATCGTCATCAAGAGAATCTGTTTACGAACTCCGTTGTCTCTCGCTTTGAACTGAATGAACCCAAAACCACTTACGAAGAGATTTTGAAAGACTTTTTCCTGCGCGTTCTGGAGCGTCCCTCCGACGAAGCCCTCATCATGCTCTGGACTCTCGCTTTTGAGATGTCCTTTTTCAACATCGAGCAACATGCCGCAGAGCGCTTGCAGTCTCTCTTCGGAGAGTTCAGCGAAGGGCGCGAAGAGGCCTAGCCTTTGCCAGCTCGGCGAGAAGTCCGAATTTGAAACGCATCGCAAACTATAAACTCCTCGAAACTCTCGGACAGGGACCCTGCGGCATCGTCTATCGCGCTCAGGAGACGAACACGTATCGGGAAGTCGCCCTCAAACTCCTAGCCCTGCCCCTCTCCGAAACGGAGAGCCTCATACGAGATCTCAATGCAAGCAACAGCCTCCAACCCGCCGTACATCTTCGACACGCGGGCATCGTGCGAGTGCATCGCATCGACAGTTCAGAGTCTCAAATACTGGTTGAGATGGACTATCAACGCGGGTTCACTCTGGCTGAACTCCTCGCCGTTTCCGGCTCGCTTCCTCCTGAAAAAGCGATAAGCATCGTTTCAGACCTCCTCTCCGCGCTTAGCTACGCGCACAGACGCGGCGCGCTCCACCGGAATATCAAGCCTTCGCATCTTTTTCTAGGTCGCCACGGAGAAGTACGCCTGAGCGACTTCGGGTTCGCGCAAGCGGCTTTGAACTGCAGTCCTACGGGCGTCCCCCGTACTCGCGCAAGCGCCGCGCCGGAGGAGGCGGACAGCGTTCCAGTCGCAGACCTCCGCTCCGATCTCTGGTCTGCAGGAGTCCTGCTTTTCATGATGTTGACCGGCAACGCTCCGTTCCCCATCGCGCCCAATGAGAGCGTCATGAACTGCCGACAACTACTGAAATCTTCTCCGCCTCCTGTCCTGCCGAAAGAGATCCTCTCTCATCGCCCCGAACTCGGCGAAGTATTGAAGCGCGCGTTGGCTCTGGATAAAAATCAGCGATACGGTTCAGCGCAAGAGTTTCTCGACGCCCTTCAAGTTGCCGATCCCGTCAAACGCCTCTCTTCTCTGACTGCGAAAAACCGCGAAGTTCATGCTCGATCGCTCTACGCGCGCATTGGAAATCGCCTGAGAGAATCGCTTGCAGCGGCTCCGAAAGCGGAGTTGCAAGAGATGATACGCGAGTTCGCGGTCAAGCATCCGAGTTGGGACGACGGCGGCTCTCTCATTCACTACGCCGGGTTTCTGCATCCGATTTCGGAGAACCCGGAGGACGCAGCTTCAGAATTCACTCCGGAGGAAGTCCAACATCTGGAGCAAATTGAGGCGCGACTAAAACAGCGCCCGGCTCTCGACAAGGTCGAGATTCAAGTCAAAGAGTCCGCCCCCGCCTCGAAAAGAAGCGGCAAAAGGTTTGCCCCTCAGGAATTTCCCGGCATCGCGCATTTTCCGGAGTCGGACGCCTTTTCGCTTTTGGAGGACGAGAACCTTTCCGTATTGAAAAAGCGCGACAAGGACAGACTGATCAACCCGAAGGACGGCGCTGAGTTGCAGTTCATTCCTGCCGGCTCATTTCAGATGGGCAGCGACGGGTATTCGGAAGACAACTCGCCGCATCGCGAGATCACGTTGGATTCCTACTGCATCTATCGACACCCGGTGACGGTGTTGCAGTATCATCGTTTTTGCAATGAGACTGAGCATAGAATGCCGCCTGTTTTCTGGGAATGGCAGGACAATCATCCCATCGTAGGAGTCTCCTGGGAGGATGCCGCCGCCTATGCGCGCTGGGCGGACGCGACTTTGCCGACTGAGGCGCAGTGGGAGAAAGCCGCGAGGGGCGCCGGCGGGCGCGCCTTTCCGTGGGGGGATCAGTTCGATCAGCGCTCCGATCATCGCTTAATCGCAAAGAATCCCGGCAGAACTGTTCCGGTCGGACGATTTCCGGCAGGTGCCAGTCCGTACGGCATGACGGATGCCGCAGGAAACGTGCAACAATGGTGTCAGGACCTCTATTCGGAAGATTATTACAAAGTCAGCCCGCTTGAAAACCCGCCCGGTCCCACCGAGACCAGGCGCCAACGCGTGGCGAAATCAGGGCTGGTTCATCGTATTTTCAGCGCTGAGCCGACACAAAAAAAGAAGGCGAAACAGGAGCATCGCGTGGTCCGAGGGAGCAGTTGGAAAGACTATCACGAATCCTACTCCTTCACTTTTCGCCGCGACAC
>JAYVOT010000918.1:0-13898 GCA_043757795.1 Chthonomonadaceae bacterium
CGGTGGAACGCCATGTATTCCGTGACTCCAGCCATCGGAGTCAGAACACATTGGCGCCCTCATAGAAACAGTTCGCCAACTTTGCCTCAAGACCTCTTCGAACCCCTGATTTCGAGGCGATACAGGGTCGGAGCAGCGCCTTCCTCAGTTCGGCTTCAGCATCGGAATGCCTCGAAGTTGGTGAATATCGCAACCATGTTGCAACAATGCTAGGAAACACGCTGGGCGACGGCAGGCGAATCCTCGCACTGCCAATGAGGTTCAATCACTATTTGCGGAGGGTCTACTATATGGACTCGACCCAAACAATCCGGATATGATTCCATGTTATTCCGTTTCGTATGGCGTAGCATTAGCAACTTTTATTCGTAGCGATACAGCTTCGCCTATTACGGCGCGCACGTATTTTACTGTTCACCTGTCTAGATCGACAATTTACAAGCTTGTAGGAGCGCTGGTTTCGCCCCGGTTACTCGAAGGACCCCTCGACGTTAGTGAATTTACGATTCTTACGCGAGGACATTAACGGTTCTTATAAAAATACTGCTCATGCAGTGTTTCATTTTTGTTCTTCCAAAAACACATTTTTTTTGGATGGGGCAATAATAGCCGAATGGACTCTTTTTCTAGAACAGACGAGAAAGTAGGCAGGTTGGCATAATTCTTGCAAACTATCTTAGGCGTATTGTATAGAGGACTTCTTGTTGTCTTCACCGCTTCTGTGCTTTTACTATTCTCAACTTAGGAGCCTTCTTCATGCGTTCTGATAAACTTGTTTTAGCGGGAGCCATTGCTGTCGCATGCCTCGCGCATTCCGATGTTCGCGCGGATACCATTCTGACCAACCTCAGCCAACCCAATAACGGCTATACCGCAGGCGACCAGGTCGGGCAGGCTATCGTAATCGGAAGTACCCCTATCTTGCTAACAAGCGTAGACTATTTAGAGGTCGCCTTTGGTCCCGCACCTAGGGAAACCTTCTCTATCTTCGACCGCAACCTCAACGGCACGTTGGGCAACGCGTTGTTTACCAACTTTACGACATCTTACAATGCCGGAACCGGTTTGGGAACGGCCACAGCAGTCATGCCTGATCTGCTGGCTGCAAATAAAAGCTACTTCCTCGTGCTGACGAGTTCCAATTTCGGGAGTATAAATGATGCGCCCGCCTGGAATTATACCAGTTCTCCAACGTTCACGAGTCCCTTTGGAGTCACGTTTCCCGCCGCCAACAGCGCGTTCTATTCGTTCAATGGACCGCCCCAGTACTTCTCCCTCTCCAGTGGCCCGCAGCTTCTTCGGGTAAACGGCACGGGCGTTAGCGCAGCTCTCCCAGTACCTGAACCTGGCGCTCTCGCCCTCCTCACGGGTATTACCTTGTCCGGATCCGCGTTCCTGCGCCGCCGCAAAAAAAGCGCGCGCAAAGCCGCCTGAGAGTCAAGATAGGGAGTGTCTTGGCATGACACTAAGTTGCAGGCGATCCTGCCGAAGATAACGGCGCGAGAGGTTGTGTGGTTGCTCCGTTCCTCCTGTCCAGGCCATCGGACAGGAGGGACTTTCTGTTTTTGGGGAACGAAGACGCGCCGTATTTGCTATTTTCACCCATCCCTATCGGAGTTAAATTAGTAACGATACAGCGGAGTGTCATCTCAATATCTCTAGGGTATAGCGACTGTTAAGACTTCGGCAGTAGGCAAGATGGGGTCGCCCCGGAAGAGGCTCTCCAGAGCAGGCAGAATGGGATGGGCCTGCTTGCGCAAGGTCGAGAGGTAACTGCGAATACGACAGAAAGCGATGGCGCTGTCGTCACTGCGGGAGTATCCTAAATTTATTTAGAAATCTTTTTTGTCTCTTCAGGCTAATTGAACCCGATAGTAGAGCTGAGTGTGCAGGTCTTAGAAGTGCGTAATGAATTATTTTGCGGAAATGCAATTCATAGGAGAAAAAAACGCTTGACAGGGGACTCTTGGTTTTGGTACAATCCAAAAATATCTAACTAGAAATTTCCAATTGACAGTCGCGCCAACGACTGACGAACGCTGCAAGTGAGTTTTCGCCGATGACCGCGCCTGTGCAAACAGGTGCGGTTTCCCGTTATATAGATCAGAATGTATCTACACTGACTACTTGTAGTTTGTCAAGAGCTTATGAGCATGATGTTCAAAAAATATTTTTTAATAATTAGTTTAAGTTAAATCATGTTTCGATTTTCTCTCAGGTTAATAATTTGTAGACGGAATAAACGGCGATTATCCCTCCCGTCATAGGCTCTTTCACAAAGGGTTTGCCCGATTTGGAATTATGCAACAATGCGCTTCATTCTGGTTCCTGTCGGAATGGCTTGCCCGTCGTAATGATTTGCTTCTGTGCGACACCTCTCTTTGATCTTACACAAAGCTTCACTCGTTTGGCAACTGAAATCCTTTAAATCAAGACGCACCTGGAGCACTTCAATTTCTTGGAATCATCACAATGTAAGGAAGAATCGCTTATGCGGCAAAAATAATGATCGGGTAAGGAATTGAAAGGCGAAAAACCGATGAACAGCAAAGAACTCTACGCATATTTGAACGACTATCTGGAAATAAACTCGATCCCGGACTACCGCGGCGCGTTCAACGGGTTGCAGACGGAGGGAGGTTCGGAGGTCGTAAAAGTGGCGGTTGCGGTGGACGCATGCATCGCAACGTTTGAACAGGCTGTCTCAGCGAAGGCGAACCTTCTGATCGTTCATCACGGGCTTTTCTGGGGCGTCAAGGCTCCTATCACCGGAGCGTACTATCGCAGACTCTCCCTGCTCTTAAGAAACGACCTGGCGTTGTACTCTTGTCATCTTCCGCTTGATGTCCATTTAGAAGTCGGGAACAACCATGTGTTGGCGAAAATGTTGAATCTGGAAGCGACCGGAACTTTCTACGAGTTCGAGGGGACGCCCATCGGCATCTCAGCCTACACCCGCCACACGAGAGGCGGGTTCGTGGAACTGGTCCGAAGCGCTCTCTGCGTGGAGCCGAAAGTCCTGGCGACAGGTACGAAGGACGTGCGTAAAGTAGGGATCATGACCGGCGGCGGCGGCTCCGCGATCGGAGCGGCGGCGAGAGCGGGCGTCGATACTCTATTGACGGGCGAGGGGAATCACCACACGTACTTCGAAGCGGAGGAGCATGGAATCAATGTGATCTATGCGGGCCACTATGCGACGGAGACCCTGGGCGTTCGCGCCCTGGCAAAACATCTTGAAGTCCGCTTCGGACTCGAAACGCTGTTCATCGACCATCCGACAGGGTTGTGAACAGAGTCGTTTGAGTCGAAAACCGCGTCCCCGGAGTCTTTCGCAGGCGCGTCCTCGGCGCTGAGCGCCTCCCAACTTAGATGGAAAGAGAGTTTGGAGGCAGAAATCGAATGAGCCGGACGAAAGGAGGAAGCGAGGATAGTCTTGCTGATCGTTCGAGACTTGTCTAAACTTGGGGCGCAAGTCATCCTTCATAGGGCAACCTCGTAAACAGGATTGCAACCCCGTATGCTCTTCTAACCGCCAATGCTCCAGACTAATTTATCGGTCTTTCCATCCCAAACAGAACGCTCGTTTACGGGCGTGATTCAAATCGCACGAGACTCCCGTAAGAATTTCTTCCCCCAAAGTTGAGGGCGGCGTCTCAGCGCCGGGGGCGCGCCTACGCAAGATGCCCCTTCAAATTCTCTGTCCTCCAAAATTAAGGTCAGCGTGAATAGGCGCTGGAGGTCTTCGTAAACTCAATTGAGAGAATTCCCTACTACCTCTTTAAGATTTGGAAGAGGTTGCTATAGTCGTCCGTCCAGAGTCGCAACCCCTTTTTCTCGCCCGGCGGTCTGCCCTTCGTCTCGATTTTCGTGCCTTTGAAGCGGCCTTTTTTCGCGACTAAAACCCAGAGCGAGGTAGAAAGGCTCTGTTCCTCGTCGCCGTCGTTGTAGACCTCTATCGCGTCTTTGCCGGCTTCTTCCGAGAGTTTCCGCACTACCGGGCTGAGATCCAGATAGCGATTCGAGACGTGTACCGCTAGAATTCCGTTCTCTTTCAGGTGTCGAAAGTAGAGAGCGAACGCCTCTTTCGTCAGCAAGTGAACCGGAATCGCGTCACCTGAGAAAGCGTCTACCGCCAGCACGTCGAAATTTTCCGGTTGTTCGCGTTCCAGCGAGAGCCGTGCGTCTCCCAAAACGACCTCCGCTTTGCCTTTGCAGTCCTTCAAAAAGGTGAACTCCGTCGTTGCGATTTGCGCCACAAGCGGATTGATCTCGTAGTAGCGAATGGCATCTCCCGGCATTCCGTAGGCGGCGACCGTGCCCGTTCCTAGCCCGATCACCCCGATTCTCCGACCTGTTTTCGGCTTGATCTCCGCAATCGCAAGCCCGACCCCGGAGTCCCTGCCGTAGTAGCTCGTCGGCTCCATGTGTTTTTCAGGGTCAACGAACTGCTCGCCATGCGTGATCGTGCCATGCACCAATCTGCGAATCTCTCCCTCGTCCTTCACTTTCAAAACCCCATAGAAGTTTCTCGCGATCTTCCGGTAGGCGCCTCTCTCCTCCCCGATCTGAGAGGCGAAAGAAAAGATGAGAATGACGACTCCGACAAGAAGCGCGAACCACGTGACATCTCTGAAATCATGGTCTGATTTCCGGTATAGCAAGGCGACGGCGAATAGTGCGCAAGCGGAAAGTCCGATTGGCAGTTCATAGGCTCCCTGAAAGATTCTCGGCGCGACCGCCCCCACGAAGACGCCCCCAAGCGCCCCGCCCAGTGAGATCATGAGATAGAAATTGGTAAGGTAGCGGGGACCAGGGCGAAGCCGCGCCAACTCTCCGTGACAAAAGGTGCAACAGACGAAAAGCCCCGCGGAGAAGAGCGGGATGAGAACGGATATCTCCAAGTTTTGGTAACTTGAACTGAGAGCGAACGCCATTGCCGGAATGAGCAACGCAGGAAACGCCAGAAAGGCGGGACTCCAGCGCCATTCGCTTCCGGCGAAACAGATGATGAAGCTCAAAAGATAGAGGCTGAGCGGAGCGATCCAGAGAAAGGGAATCGCGGCGATATTTTCGGATAGGTGCGTAGTGATCGCGAGCAAGAGGGTGCAAGAACAGGCCGCGAGACCCGCCCAGAGCGCCTGCATACCTAACGCGGGTTTCTTCTCGATTGCTTCAATTGCCGATCCAAACTCGTCATTACCCTCAGGTTCAAGCCCCGGCTCCGGCAAAGAAATCTTATTCGGAATTTTCATTCGCCATGCCGCCAGACTGCAGAGAGTGACGAAAACTGCGTATCCCAACGACCACCCTATCGCCTGCGAGCGAGTTCCGAGCCAGGGTTCCACTAAGAACGGATAGCTGACGAGCGCGAGCATCGAGCCGCCGTTCGAGAGGGCGTAGAGCCGATAGGGAGAGATGGATTTTCCAGTAACGCGTTCATCCGCCGCTCGCCAGGCTTGAATAAGCGGCCCCGTTGTCGAGAGCAGAAAGTAGGGCAGACCGACTGTGAGCGTGAGGAGCAGGAGTATCTTCAGGGTCGGGTCTTCTCCTCCGATGGGTTTCAAGGCGTCGCGCGGGATGATCGGCAAGAAGATCAGGCTTGCAATCAGCAGGACAATGTGCAAGACCTTTTGCTGCTTCATCGTAAGGTAGGTGATGACGCAATGGGAGTAAAAATAGCCCAGGAGCAGAGCGACCTGAAAGAAAAGCAGGCAAACAGTCCAGACGGCTGCAGACCCCCCAAACCAGGGCAGAATGGCGCGCGTTATGACGGGCTGAACTTGAAATAGCAGAAAGGCGCTGACAAACACGGTGAGGGCGAAGAGTCGCATGGCAGGGTATCGGTCTCCAATGGCGGGTTGTGGAATGGGAATTGTCGGAAGCGTGAAGCAATATTCGTGTTGAATCATCGATTATCCTGCATTCGCAACTGCGTTCGGATGCGCTATACTCCGCTTACTCGCCCAGGGACAGGAACTTTCTAACCCAGTGCAAAAGCGACTCGGCGTACTCGTTGCAATGAGAATCAGGAACATTTGCGATCGCATGACGCCATGTAAGAGCGCGATTAATGCAATTCACCTTCTCTGCGAGCCTATAGGCTGCGAGTAGGTCGGATTTTGGCGCGAAGTCCTCCCAGTATGACAGAGCTTGATCGAGTAGCGAGAGCATCTCAGGGGAGTCTTCCGCCAGGCTCATCGAATCCGCAACGACGCCCATCGTGACAGGGAGAGTGAAGAAAACAAATGACGCGGAGCAGTCGCCCCAGTCGATGATGCGATAGTCGCCGTCACGCACAAAGACGTTTCCATCGTGCAGGTCGTCATGATTCACCGTTTCAGGCAGTCCGGTCTCCTCAAGCGTCTTGCACATCTCTTGAAAGTAAGCGGCCATCTCGTGCAACTTTCGATTTTCATCCGCATTCAGCGCTTCGCACTCTTTTGGGCGCAGGCTCTCCGCGAAAGACAGGAGCGAAACATACGACGAGGGAAGAACCGTCAGCCTCCTATCGAGTGCGCCTTGCAGTATAAGTTCGTCCGTTCTTCCGATGAATTGGCGTTGAATTTGGGAATGAATGTCCAATACTCGTTGCCAATGGGCGATGTCCGGAGAATTTTTCATGACGGAGCGCAACGAGACTCCGGCGTCACGCATAAGCAACAAGCCCTGTTCCGAGTCCGCAGCAATAATTTCAGGCAGTGATTCGGGAAAACGCAAGGCGAGGAAAGGTAGCAACTTCGCCTCGTTCGCTAACTGAGAAGTTTGCTTTTTGAGGTACAGTTTGCCCTCCGAAGTCGGGATTTCGGTTACTTCAGACCAGGGGCGTTTGTGCGCGAGCCGAGGTTCGCCTGTCATCGAAATGCCATTTTTTTTCAGAACGGTTTCCAACCACTGCATGATGCATTCTCCCTTGACTCGTATTGCGGATTATGGAGCGAGTTGACTTTTGCGCTTACATGCGTTCCAACATAAGTATGTTTGATTGACTCTTGCGGAGTAACAGCTCACCTCACTCCCTTGCCCCCCATAGGCGTTAACTTAAGGATACACAAGCCTGGGTAGTTGGGAGTCTCACGTAGATTGCGCCCCCGGCGCTCCACGCCGCCCCCAACTTTGGGGGGAAATTCTTTCAAATCTGGAAATCGACCGAGTTTTGCAACCGGCATAATCGTCTAGAACGCACAAAACTCCCAATAAAAGGTCTCTTCCCCCCAAAGTTGGGGGCGGCGTGGAGCGCCGGGGGCGCGCTTGAGAAGGACTTGCGGAATAACTGCTCACCTCACTCCCTACCCCCTCTCCGCCCTGAAGAGGGGTTGGGGGGTGAGGTGAGCAGTGACCTTGCGGAACATATCTCGCCTGTTCTATGTCGAACTAAAAAGCTCGTTTGGCAAGCAGGCAAAGACTTGATTTGTAAAGTAAGGCAACAAGGCTAGTCGCTGAACCGCACGCAGACCTGAACGAAGCGAAAAAATATGAACTTTTATTGAGGAGCGAAACATTGGACGACCTTATCGGCGGATTGAAAGCGAAAGCGGAAGAGATGGGCATGGCGAAAGTGAAAGAAGAAGCAGATAAGCGCGGCCTTGGCGGCCTCGTCGATCAGGCGGCAGGGTTCCTTCATTTGGGCGGGAAACCGGCAGCTGCCGAGGCGGAAGTTCCGGCTGAGGAGGCTTCGCCAAAAGAAGCTTCTTCAGGCGAAGCCGATGAACCTGTCGCCGACGAAGAGAACTGAAAACTTGCAGGAAACTGATCGCGCTAAGCGGTCTGGCTTGCTAGCTATGGAGGCGCAGAGTTCTGGGGTTTATTTCCGGGACTCTGCGCCTCCATTTTCTATGCGTAATTATTTACGCACGGCATTTTAAGTCGCATTGCGTAGGAGGGATTGATCGCCTGATGGATTTGAGTCCGTCTTCTGGCACTCTGAATCAAACTTGAGAATCGGAATCACTCCCGTTTACGAGCGTGCAAGAACTCATTCAAAGAGCAATCGAAAAATCCTCGGAATGCGCCGAAAAAAGAATTTGAGATTGAAGCAGCGTTGCGATTAGGAGTCGAGTACGAAAAAGCGCCCATCAGGGAATCGAGAACGAGTGCGTGCCCAGCGTACAAAGCAAGCGGCTTCCAGACGCGAGATCGCCGAAGACGCTATTAACCTGTTCGCAGGACGGCCGGCGCGAGGCGCCTCATAGGCAGGTAATTCATTGCCCGGCTCTTTTGTGACGTTTAACAACGATGGAGTACGACTCATCGGTCTGAGGCAAAGCCTCAATCATACTTTGTATTTTTTCTGCTTAAGACGCGAATTCTCTGATTTCCGTAGTCATATTCTCCAAATGCGTCAAATTGATCTGGAAATTAAGAGGCGCTCGCCCTGGTTTTCGCCCCTTTGCAGATCAAGAAGTAGGGACAGTCGGGGCATGAAACGGAAGGCGCAGGGTCGGGGGCGAAATCGCCGCTTGCAAGACGTTGCAAAGCCTCCTCGTATTTCGCGACGCGCTTCTCTTCGAATTTCGGCTTGTCCGGTACAAGAAAAGGCTCGGTTTCAGCGAGGAATCGAAGCTCAATCTCGGTCTTTCGCCCCGGAGTTCGCTGTTGTGCAGCGAGGCGAAGAAGAGCGAGTCCAATGTCCGTGTGGTCGTCCGATTTTCTCGCACGCTTCTTGATTTTTGTCAGAAAAAGCGACCCGTCTTCTTTTATCTCCGCTCTGTCGCTCCGCAAAAAGATGCTTCCTGACGGCAGTTCTGCGCGAAACTCTCTTGAAACGGGAGCGCCGCAAGAGACTCCGGGTTGCGCAAGCGCAAATTCGATCAGTTCATGGGCGCGCGAATGCAAAACAGCGCGATGTCCGCTTGTTTCATTGGGCGAACTTGCGTTCCACTTCTCCTCAAACAACTGCATCAACTCTATAGGTTCCGGCTCCACGCCCCCATCCCGCCTCTCCTGCAGACGGTCGAGCGACGCTTGCAACGCGATGTGAAAGTCCAGGTAGGGGGTCTCCGCTTGAGGCTCGGGGATTCGCGCCACTTCTCGGTAGTAGTATCTGCGCGGGCAATTCATATATTCTTTGATGGCGAAATGTTTGAGGGATGGTTTCTGCGTCAGCGATTCGGAGGTTGAATCGTCCGATTTCAACGAAGCGGAGATTTTATCGTCTTCCCCGCTAGCAAAAGACTTTATCGCGAACTGATTCCGATTAATCTGATTCGCGACTGATATCGGCGGGAAATACCGAATAATCTCAACGTCGTTTTGATACAACATAGGCTCTATCTGAGCCAATAGGGTTGAAGCAGGCTCCAGCTTTTCTTTCCAGCTTAGCGGGCGGCTGAGGACGAGCGTGTCTCGCGCCCTAGTCAATGCGACGAAGAAAAGCGCTTCATCGGAAGAATCGGTTGTACTCTCCTCTTCTTCCGAACTCTCTTCGATCAAGCCTTTCGGAAGTTTCGCCATTTTGCCCCTTCCTCTCGTCGGGAACTGCCCCTTTACGAGGGTGGGAAGATAGACGACCGGAAACTCCAGCCCTTTCGATTGATGCACTGTCATAATTCGCACTGCATCAAGGCGTTCAAGGGCTTCCGTCGTACGAGACATTTTCGCCTCTCCGCACTCGAATAGAAATCTGAGGCGTTTCAGAAAACCGCGTTCGTCCCGCTCCTCTTTTGGCAACGGGGCGAGGGTCTCCTGAACGAATTCCAACAAGATCGAGATCGCGATTCGTTGCAATCGTTCTGAATTCCTGGAAACCTCGTCGCCCTCCCGTTTGGATAGCCCTTGCAAATAGTCGCTTGAACTGAACAGGTATCGCATCAGAAAAAGTGATGCGTTCCCGCGATAAAGGTTCGGCTTCAATGTCTCCCAGAGTCGGGAAACGCCTCGCCTTCCTTCCTCGGAAAGTCCGGGCAACGCGGAGGCATCCGCAAGGAACTCCGGGAATCTGTAGTCGCCCGATTTCGCGGATTTCAAGATGAGCGAGGCGTCAGAAGCGGATATAGCGTATTCCGGGAAACTCGCGACGCGCCAGAGGGCTGTTCCCTTCGGTTCGCAAGCGAGCGAGAGTACCGAAAGCAAATCTTTCACCTCCGCCCGCTCAAAGAGATCCCCGAGATGTTGAACCGGAACCCCTTGATTTGAAAGCTCTATCGCGAGATCGGAGGCGTGTCGATTCGTAGGAACGAGGATCGCTTGATCTTTCAGGGCGACTCCGTTCGTTCGACGCTCCAGTATCCGCCTTCCCAACCATTCATATTGCCCCTGCCGGTTTTCCGGCAGTGCAAGACTGAGAGGCGCGTTTTGGCGGGGCGAAGCCTCATTAGAATCATTGAGTTCTGCTGAAAGCGGATATTTCGGGCGCACCGCTTCCCAAACTGTGCGTTCCCCATCCATGCGAGAGGCGACATCGCTGAAGAGCGAGACTAGCTGAGGGACTGATCGGTAGTTGCGATTCAACTGAAGTCGAACACCGCCGGGAAAATCCTGCTCGAAGCGGCGGATATTAGCGGGAGAGGCTCCCCTGAATCGGTAGATCGCCTGTCGGAGGTCGCCCACCGCCCAGAAGCCTGCGCCATCGCCTGCGATGGACTGCAGCAGCCTGGCGCTCGCCCTATTGACATCTTGATACTCATCCGCCAGGATGTGCGGGTATCGCGTTTGCCACTCAGCCCGAACTTCCGGGAAGCTCTCAAATAGTTGGACGGATCTAAACAACAGGTCGCCAAAATCGAGCATTCCCCTCGCCTGCAATTCATTTTGATAAATCGCATAGACGTTTGCAACTTCCAGCGCTTTTCGCCCCGCAAGAGTCGATTCAGGATCAGCAGCTGTTTCCGCCATCTTGAGAGCTGCCCTCAGGCACTCTTCAGGAGTTTTCAGTTCGTCTTTCGCGCGGGAGATGCAGGCGAGGATATCCGGAAAGGGGAGCGAAGGTTTATTGAGATACTGATATTCGCGGAGATTCAGGAACCGGTACTTCTCCAGAAGCAAGCCGACGGCATCCGCAGTCGAGAGCATTGCAGGACGGGGCGGAAGTCCTAATCTACCGCCTTCTTTACGAAGAATTTCCAATCCGAAGGAGTGAAAAGTGCCGACCCAAACGCGATTAGCCTGTTCTCCAACTGCCTCTTGAAGGCGGGATTGCATCTCTGCAGCGGCTTTTCGCGAGAAAGTCAGGGCAAGAATTTTCTCCGGCGAGACTCCCCAGTCATTGAGAAGATGGGCGATCCGAGAGGTGAGAGTGCGCGTTTTGCCGGTCCCGGGACCTGCATCGATGAGGGCGGGACCGCGTTCAAGGGTCGCCGCTCTGAGTTGTGAGGGATCGAGCGGGAAAATAGTTTTTGAGGTTTCCTCGTTGCTCGAATGAGGGATAGATACCGATTCCGGCGGGGAAAGAAGGGCGTGGGAGAGTTGTGAAAGGACTAGAGTTTCGGAAAGTCCAGTCTGCTTTGCAATGCGTCCGGCGCTCCAACCTTCTTCCTCAAACAGGCGGGCGAGTCTGTCGGAGGGCAAAAGAAACTCTGCGGCGAAAACGTTCGCCTCTTTTTCCTGACGTTCCGCCGGGCTGTATCCGGATTCCACTTGTTTCGCGTCAGGCTCTACAGTTCCTCCAAGATAGGTTTCAGGGGAGTCGTCCGCGCACTCGGCGTCTGAAATGAATTGAGGGTGCAACCAGAAATGCGCGAACTCATGCGCTTTGATGAATCGGATTCTTTCAGAGGAGAGAGCGGGCGAGTGTAGAAAGTAGAGGTTCCCGCCCTCCCGATCAAGAAGGGCGAAAGCGCCTCCGAGAATCGGGTCGCCGGCGGGAAGCGGCGAGCAGTCCAATCTCGTCTCGATTTCAGCGGCGTGAAGGAGTTCTTCAGCAAAGGGGAGCGCCCCGGTCGGTTTGAGACTGTTTTCACAGAGACGAGAGTGCGTTTCTCTTGCAAGTTTTCGGAGGGCTTCCCAATCCGGCATGTTCTACTCGTTTTCAGCTTCAGTTGCGTCGAGCCAATAGGTTTTTCGCTCTTCGGAGAGCGTAAGACTGGAGCGAATCGCCTCTGAAAAGGGTTGCTGACTTTCAATCTTCGGCTTCGTTTCGGAGCGGTAACTAACGCCGGAAGCGAGGGTCGAGGGGCGATTGAGATAGTCCTGAACCTGTTGCACGCCGACTTTCAGCTCTTCAGCGATCTTTTGAATGAGCGTTGAGGGGATAGTGACGACTTGCATCAACTTTTGGTTCAGTTTAGTGACCATCTGCTTGTCCAGATTAAGCCTCTCCGCAAACTGTTTCACGTCCATTCCCTGTAACTTCGCCGCTTCGAGCAAGCTGACGAGAGGCGCGGCGGCGACTTCGGATTTGGTGCGATATTTCATCCGACTGAGCGCTCGCATCCCGATTTCAAGCGTTCGCGCATCCGCAACAGGATCAGGGGGAGCCGCCTCCGCGTAGTTCAGCTCTGAGAGTCCGACCGCCCACGTCACCAACTCTTCTTTTTGAGCCGGATAGTCTGCAATCCACTCTTTCAAAGTTTTTGGCGCGTCCGAGTTGCGATCTTCGTGGAACTCATAGAAGAGTTCGTCCGGATTAATCTCTGTTTTTATGTTTGCGTCTGTCTCTTTGTTCATCAATATGTTAGCCAGGTCGTCTCTATCCATTTTTCAACTCTCCCTATCGTCCGGATTTGTTGATAGGGGTACTCCGCAATGCGAGCCGGAACCGGAAAATTTACATTAGCGCGGGAAATGTCGGACTTAAATCCGTCTTTTCCGGAAAAACGCATACGCTATTCCAGTCTTGTTTCCGTACTGAGAATCTTTTGCAAACTGCCCTTCGGCGCTGAGATGCGCATATTTCATGTGGTGAATGGCTGCTAAGCTATTGATTGCAGACCTATTCAAGTCGACTACTCCGACTTTCCGTACGCATCGAGGGTTTTTCTTATTGTCGTGAGCCAATTGCGAATAGTCTTATCGGTTACTCCGAAATAAGCCGCGACTTCTTGCTGAGACCAATCTTCTTCAAAGAGCAGTTTCGCCGTTTTCAGCAATTTTAACGGCAAGTTGCCGAGCGCCTCCTTCGCCTCCAGGCGTTCCTGAAAACGACTGGAATCCGGGTCAGCGCGTTGATCCATTGTGGAAATCTCTCCGCCGGATTCGTCGGTATAGACCGCCGGGTTCCATTCATTTTCGATGATTCGTCGGTATTTTTCATTGCCATTAATCTCGATACGCTTAAGACAGAGCCAGAATTTCAATTCCCAGAACTCGTTTTTGGCGGAGCAATCTATCAGCGACAGAAGAACTCTATGATTGATCTCTTCCACGCACTGTTCCCAATGCGTTTCGGAGGAGTTCTTGATAAAAATAGTCGCTCGGCGAATGGAGGGCGCGATCCGTTTCAGAAGCGACTCAGACAGTTCGTCCGCAAGTTCCAAATTGTCGATTTTGTGCGCTTCTCGCAAAAGATAGACGAGGGTCTCCTCTTTGACAACGTAGGAAGAAGCGTCCGATCGCTCTTGCGCTAGCTTTACGATCTCGCTTAACGATAGGGATGAAAGCCATTGAATCTGCGCGATCACCTCTTCGGAGCGATAGTATTTCACAGTTTGAAGCGGTCTCAACGGCTTGTTTTTTGATTGCAGGTTCTCTTCGGACATTCGGTTCCTCCTGATGAGGGTTAACAGTCATTCATAAGTATACTACTCCGAAACGATTTGCGAAAGCGGAAATTAAACTTGGACTAAATTTTCTTTCCCTGCAAACCCGTTTCGACTGTAGCCGCTAAAGTTTCACAGAAATGTCCGGCTTGGGTTAGAAAGCGGCACGTCGTTATCATTCGGTGTCGCCATTAAATATTATGAGCTCATGTTACGCAAACGACAGAGCGTCATGACGAGAGTCCCATGACTAAAGTCACGGTC
>JAYVOT010000919.1:0-3698 GCA_043757795.1 Chthonomonadaceae bacterium
TGAGCCATCCGTCCTGGAGCAATGTCTTAATGTTAGCGAATCCTTCAGAACCTCTCGCCGCACTTCAAAACTCCCCTATTTCCGGGGGGCATTGGAATCTGCCTGAAAACGCAAACCCTTTCTTTGTCGATCATCAATCACTGTTGCCCGAGATCGTCTCCAGACTTACGCCCGGAGTTTGTCTTGCTCTGCACGGAGGCGCTGGAGTTGGCAAAACCCAAATGGCGTTTCAATTCGCCTATCAGAATCGGTCGGACTTCCCGACAGGAGTTCTGTGGGTGAACGCGCAAAATCAGGAAACGCTTCTTTCGAGTTTTTGCGCTCTGGCATCTAAAGACCTGCTCAATTTGCAAATTGAAACCGATAAAGGATGTTCGCAATCGAACGCTGTCGGCGCAGTAAAGCGCAGTTTGGAAGAATCAAAGGGTTGGTTGCTGATTTTTGACAACTGCGATTGGGTCTTTGAAGAGGGGCGGATTGAGAGCCTCGAACTGTTCTCTTCGTTTTTCCCCTATAGCCTCGATGGCAGGATAATCATTGTCACACGGCACAAACCCTCCGGGTTCGGCGCGGACGAAATTGAACTGATGCCAATGACCACTGAGATGGGCAGCGGTTTTCTTTTGAGACGCGCAGGCATCTTAAACTCTCTCGAAGACATAGAAGAAGTATCCGAAGAGCTTATTGAGACCCTGAGGGATATCTGCAGAACGGTGGATGGACTTCCGCTCACCCTTGAACTCGTCGGGGCGTACCTTGCGGAAACTCCTTCCGTAGACGCGACCGCCTATCTATTGCGCTATAGAAACGAGCTGTTCGAGCTTCGACAAAAATGGGGTGTCACCTTCAAACCGGAGTCCGTTGCGACCGCTTGCCGGGTTTCGCAGAAAGCTGCCGTTGCGAAGAGTCAGTATATCGTCAACTTGATGAACCTTTGCGTGTTTTTCGATCCGGAGTCGATACCAATCACTCTTGTTCCCGCCACGCTTCTTGTTGAAATGGACATGACGCGTTCAACTAAAATCAATTCTCAGGATTATGCTTACCAGGTTGCAGAAAACTTCAGTCTTCTTAAGTACGATTACGACTCAAGCTCGATCAGTCTTCATCGGCTTGTTCAGGATGCGCTGAGAAACGAAATGGATGAAGACGTGCAGAGGCAGTGGCGCGCTCTTGCCGTTCAGGTCACGATGGACGCCGCACACTCCATGCAGTCCGATCCGACTTCAAATTTTTCCGCTCTTCTTCCGCATTGGAGGCTCTGCGCCGGATATGTTCGCGATCATGAAATATCCGATGAAGCGTCTTCCAGGTTATTGATAGACTTCAGCTCCTATCTGTTGCAAAACGGATTGACGGTCGAAGCCGAAAAAGTTTGCAGGCTCTCCCTGGAGACATGCGAAGGGCTTTTGGGGAAGAATGCTCCCGATACGTTGATGAACGTCATCAACCTCATCCGAATCTGCGGAGTCGCCGGTTTGGAAGAAGAAAACAAGGCTTTGACTCTGAGGCTCATAGAGGCATTTGACATGAACCTCGGAGACGAAAACATGGATGCCACTCTTAGCGCAGATTCCTCGGTGATACTGTATTCCTCTTTGACAGGAACAAGTGAAGCTTTCCCTCGATTCGAAAAATCTCAGATGATAAGACGAAAGTTGTCGCAGGACGAGGAACTCGATATCGCGGGGGCGCTCAATAACATAGGCATAACTTACTATGCCGAGAAAAGATATGAGAACGCTGAGAGACTGTTTGAGCAAGCCATCGCGTTTTCTCGAAGCGCCAAGCCTTCTTCTTCTGCAAACGGTTTGTTCATACGACACAATCTGACTGAATTGAGAAGGATGCAGGGGCGATATGATACTGCGGAGTTTGAGTATTTGGAATTGATCCAAAGGTTCCGAATGGAACGCGCTTGTTTGGACGCCGCTTTCGCGTGCAATCACCTTGCAGGGCTGTATCGAATGCAGTACAACTTGCATACGGCGGAGCGACTCTACCTTGAGTCCTTGAAAATTCGTCAAGAGTTGGCTGGCGCGGATTCGGTTCTCGTCGCCTCTTCAAAAAACAATCTTGCCGCTCTCTACCACCAGATAAAACGCTTTGACGACGCAGAAACTCTTTACAAGCAAGCTCTTGATGTTTTTGAAAACTCTTCAGGCAGAATTCATCCGAATACCCAGGCCGTTCATATGAACTACGCTCTGCTCCTTGAACATCAGGGGCGCGGCAAAGAAGCTTCTGATCTTGAAGCTAAATTTGCGCTAACCGTTTGAACCTGAGCAAGCATATCCGCTAGCCTCTATTCGTACCTCAGCGCAACGATGGGAGGAAGGGAAGCCGCTTTGCTTGCAGGATAGATACCGAAGAACAGTCCCACGCCCACGGACACGAGAACTGCCGCAGCCACGGCTCCGCCATTCACGATCGTATTCCACCCTCCAAGAGCGGCAAGCAGTTGTGCGCCTCCAATGCCCACTCCGATCCCGATAATTCCGCCGAGTAGTGACAGAATGGCTGATTCTATCAGAAACTGCAACAGTATGTCCCGCGGATTCGCTCCGACCGCTTTGCGGATGCCGATTTCACGAGTTCTTTCAGTGACCGACACCAGCATGATGTTCATGATGCCGATTCCGCCCACAACCAGCGAGATTACCGCGACAATGCTCAATAGAGTTGTCATGGTGTTCGTAACGCTCTGTTGGGTTTGCATCAAGTCAGTCTGACTGCGAATGTTGAAATCATCGTTGTCCGGGAAGGGGGGTTGCAGATGATGCTTGTTGCGGAGATAGGCGGAAATCTGCTCTTGCGCCAGCGGCATCATCTTGTCTGAAGTGCAACGAATGGAGATATTGTTGACGTATTTTCGATTCAAAACTCGACGCATTGCCGTCGTAATTGGTATGAGGATGACATCGTCCTGATCCTGCCCCCAGGAAGTTGCGCCTTTTGGAGCCTGCATCCCAACTACTTTGAAGTTCAGGCGATTGATTGAAATTGTTTGCCCGGTTAAGTCCGCCTTTGGGTTTCCGAGCAGTTTGTCCGCGACAGTCGTTCCTGCCACGCAAACTTTTTGGCTGCCGTCCACCTCTTCTTCCGTAAAGAACCTGCCTCGATCCGTCTCAACGCTCTTTACATAGGGGTATTCAACGGTCGCTCCGGTGATATTCGTGCTTGAATCCCGATTTCCCAGTCGAATTTGCGCGTTGTCTCGAACGGAGGGAGCGACGGCTTCGACAGTTTTTGGAAAGTTCTTGCCGAACATCTCCGCTTCCAAAAGCGTGATGCCTCCTCCGCCCCCGCCCCCGGAACTCCCGCTTTTCTGCCCGCTTCCTCCTGCGGCTGTCGCAGCGGTGATTCGCATGCGTTGAGCGCCGGGAAAAACGGTCAGAAGGTTCGTTCCAAGCGAGTTCACGGTTTCAGTCACCCGTTGGGTCGCTCCCTCGCCGATCGCGACCACCATGATGACGACGCCGACGCCGATAATAATTCCCAGCATCGTGAGGGCTGAACGGAGTTTGTTGTTCGCAAGACCTCGAATCGAAACGCGCAGACTTTCAAAAAGATTCATATCGAAAATGAGTTCCCATACTTAGTAAACTTTGGAAGGCGATCACTTCCCGTACAGTTGGATACGGATGAGGCGGGATAGTTTCATTCAATCGACAAAAAACCCCTCTCCCAAAACGGGA
>JAYVOT010000920.1:0-3696 GCA_043757795.1 Chthonomonadaceae bacterium
GGAAGAGAGCTACGCACTCCTCTCCGAACAAGAGCCTGCGAACGGCAGCCATCTCTACTATCTGGGGACGTGCCTGGCGCATCAGGAGAAGTATGAAGAAGCCCTGAACGCTTTCTCACGTGCGACGGAATGCGCTTCTTATCCAGCCGGAATGGCTCTTCAACGGGGATATATTCTCGAAACTCTGGGGCGAACGGACGAGGCGGAGAAAGCGTATCGGCTCGCAATCGAACAGGAATCAGCCGACGAGCCGAATTCCGACGCAGACGCTCAATCGCTGTCTGAAACAAAAAACCAGAACCAGAAACGAACTGCCTGTTATCGTCTTGGACTTCTGGCGATGAAGGAGAAGAAGAACGACGACGCTATCGCGTGGCTCGGAATGGCGGACCCGAATCTGGAGACGCTGTTGGCTCTGGCGCAAGTACACGAGCAGAGCGGGCATCCCGCAGCAGCGGATGAGATGTATCTGCGGGCGATCGCGGATCATCCCGACAATCTCGTTCCTCAAGTGCAGTTCGGGTGCGCTCTTGCGAGGCGCAAAGAGTGGGAACGCAGCATCGGGGTCCTGCGAGAGGTGATCAAGAAGGGAGACATCACTCCCGCCTCCTACTACTATCTCGGAATGGCGTATCTTCACACGGAAAAGTATGTCAATTCACTAAACTATCTTGACAAACTCCCGAATTCGACCGCGCTGAATGAAACGCTCTGCACGCTCTGCCTGAGGGCGGCGAGACAGGCTCGGGAGGAGATGCAGTATGACCTTGCGATACAGTATTGGCAACGCGCGATTCGATACGGCGGAGCTGAAGCTCTGCTGAAAGGCGAGATCGGCAAAGCGTATCTAGCGAAAGGCGTTCGACGAGCGCAGGCGGGCGAGCCTCTTTTTCAATGGCAGGCGGATATTCTTCAAGCCGAGAAATATGTGCCGAATGAGCCGAATTTGCAGTTCGCCATGAGCGTTCTAGACCTCTGTTCGGCAAGGTCGAGCGAGTGTTTGAAAAGAACGGAGAGCGTTCGATATTTGCTCGAGCCTCATCTTCAACCCTGTGCGGATTACTTGATCGCAATGGCGCTATTGCAACAGGGCGACAACGAGAAGGCTGAATTTTTGTTCTCCGAATTGACCGCGCTCTCGTTGGAACAACCCTTGCCTTTCGACCCGGACTACCCGCATGCGTGCCTTCTGGCTGAGCAGAACAAGTGGGAAGAGGCGGCTAAAGTACTGTACAGCCGGATGAAGTGAGCGGGAAGCGACGTCGGGTTGAGGAGACGTCTGGATAAAGTCCGTCCTCAAGAACTTCTAAACCTGCCTTGCCGCGGTTTTGAACCGTGTTGCGATTTTGACAAAAGAGACCTAAATGGAAGATCAAGCGAAATATTTGGAATTGGCGCTAACGAGTCTTGTCAATGCAGGTCGTTGGGAGGAAGCGGAGCGCTTCGCCTCTTTGCACCCTGATTCCCACGAATCCGCGCATATCGCTCTGGCTTTCGGCTCCGCTCTTGCGCATTTGGACAAGTGGGAGAGAGCTTCGGAAGTTTTTGGCAAAGCTCATGAGCGCGAGCCTGAAAACGCCGTATTAAAAGAAAAATTAGTCGAGTCTCTGCTTCACAAGGTGAATTTTCACCTGATGAACAGGGAATGGGAGAATATGGACTGCGCCTTAACGCGCCTCGTTAGCGTCGACCCGGAACATCCGGAGGTAAAGCGATTACAGTTTACTCTCGCCGGAGCGGGAGCGATGACTCAACTCGTTCGCGGGAAACGGGAGGAGTTGGCGAAAGAATGGGAATGTCAGCTAGCGGAAGACCGCCGTCCTGAGACAGCGCACTGCCTGGCAATCCTCTACTATTGGAGCGCCGTATTCGCGACGGAGAATAGACATGCGGCGGCGCCCTTTATCTGGCAGAAAGCCATCGCCTGTTGGAGTTTCGCTCTGCATCATCCGAATTATCTTTCTGCATGGCGAGCGCAAAAAGAACGCACTTACCCCATGGAAGAGTCTGTCTTGCCGCAGATCGTCGATATGGTACGCAGGGACATTATGGATCGTATCGACACCGCTGAAGCGGTGGGCGACGAATCGTTTGTAAAGTATGCCGAAGATCTTCGTCGCGATCTCTGGATGGAATGGGAGACGGCGGCTGTGATTGTCAAAGGCGGAGGTCTGTCGCCGAGCGGACCTCTTCTCCTCTCGCTTTTGGGCGCGCCTGAGAAGCTATACACTTCCGATGAGTCGTTCGGCAAAAAAGGGTTGATCCTGGGCAACGTCGAGTTGCCTTTTCTGGAGTCCGTCGACCACCTTCTAAACCTATGCGTGCATGGGTACAGTCGGGTGATTTCTTACCTTACAGACGACGAACTTGATCACGCTGAAACGCTTTTGAACGAGTTGCCGAAAAACGACCCCGATTCCGCTTCAACTGGAATAAAGGCTTTCATTCTTACTAGAAGAGTACAGAAAAAGTACGTCAACCTGACTTGCCCTCCTACCAAATGCTCTTATGACGAAATGACGGAATATGCGGATAAAATTCATGCGCTCCTGAACCAATTGAAAGAGATCGACCTTTCGGAAACGCCGCAGGGCGTCCGGAAGATGATCGAAGAGCTTATCGTTCTATTTTGTCGCCGCACGCGAAACGAGTTTGAGAATTTCGAGACGGAACCGCACCTTCGATCTCTTTTCACGGAAGCGGGAACCTCCATAATTGAGAAATCTCTTCTGGTTCACAATGCCCCGGAAGGCAAACAAGAACTGGCGCTTATGTTTAATCGACTCGCGTTGCAACAGGATAAAAATCTGTACGACCTGATGGTTCAGCTGTTTGAGCGAGCCAACGAGCTTGCTCCGGAACATCCGCTTTATCGACGAAATCTCGCTTTCAGTTACTTCAATCGATATCAAAAGAGACGCTTTTTCGATGTGGATGGCGCAGCGGAGGACATCGCGAAAGCGTTTCAGCTCGAACCCTACGATGAAGATATTCGCACGGCGAACGTGCAGATGCGCGGGAGAAGATAACTCCGATGAAAGACCCTCTTGATAACCGCATAGACGCGTATGAGACGCTGAAACTGACTGAGGAAAGCACTCGTCTGGAGGTTCAACGCAGCTATACGAGTGCGCTGATCCGGCGCTCCGCTCCCCACAAAGACCTTATGGCGGCGCGAGAAGTCCTGGCTCAAACGACGAAGCGAGCGTTTTACGATCTCTTTCGATACCCTTTCGGATTTAAACAGACCGATTTTGAAACTCCGGAATCGGTTGCAATCCGCTCCTCGAAATCGGAAACGCTTGAGATGCCTCCGGTCGCAATTCAACTGGAAGCGGAGAGCCTCATTGGACAGATCGGCATCAAATGGTCGGACACGGCAGAGATGGAATTGAAACCTGTCGACGAGTTGACGGAGACTCTTCTGCCGATGACGCCGTTTCAATTGGATGTTTAAGGGAATTGCCCTGAAATAAAATTCTTCGCTACTTGTGAGAATTTTTGAGACTATCATGTTTCGCCACGGCAAGATAGAACAACAACGCCTTGGCCCTTCTTCCCCTTCTCCCGAAGCTTCGGAAGAAATGAGAATTATAGCCTCATGTTACGCAAACGACAGAGCGTCATGACGAGAGTCCCATGACTAAAGTCACGGTCTGGGTGGCGTTCCGCCGTGTGTGCTTCGCACACGATACT
>JAYVOT010000921.1:0-3694 GCA_043757795.1 Chthonomonadaceae bacterium
GGTTTCTACATTCGGTAATAGGGTTCCAGCTTCCGGCGAAGCATGGCTCTTGCCCGCGATAGACGGGTTTTGACGTTTTCGAGCGTGAGGCCGGTCGCCTCTACAATCTCGTTGTAAGATAGGTTGTGGTACTCTCTCAGCAACACGACTTCTTTGTAGTCCGGGGGCAATGCGTCAATAGCGGCTTTCAGCCTCTGTTGCAACTCTTTGCGCTCCAGAAGGGTGTGGGGGGCTTGGCTCAAATCCGCAATCTCGCGGGTCATTCCTTCATCTTCATCGTTTTCTCTAGGTTGGTCGAGAGATTCTATCCTGAGGCTTCGTTGCCTCTCCCGCTGTCTCACCCGATTGATACAGAGGTTTCGTGCAATCTGATAGAGCCAGGTGAATACTTTCGCGTCGCCGCGAAAACGATCATAATGGCGAAAAGCGCTGATGAAGGTCTCTTGAGTCAGATCGACCGCCTCTTCGTAGTCCCCGAGAAATCGATAGATCACGTTGAAAATCTTTTTCCGGTACTGTGTGACAAGAAGGTCGAAATCGGGGTGCGGATTTATAGACGTATCGGCATTAGCGGAAGCATGAACTTCACCCTCCGCAGTAACGGCAGTCGCAACGGGGCGCTCTTGCTTCTCATTCGGATGAAGCTCGGGCGTGTCTTCGCCAAATGCGTTTACACTCTTATCGGGACGATTTTGTCCCGTAAGCACGTTTCCCAAGATGGCGGTTGCCTGACCTTGCACGTTTCATCCCTTCTCGACGCCATGCCCATTCGAAGCGTCGTTCTCTACCCCTAACTTAGCGGAAAACCCCGCAACTCTGATTGTCTACGACGACATCAGGGAGCTTTTGTTACAACCAGGCGAGCAAGAAAGTGACTTGCAGTCACTTTTTAAAAAATCGTTTCTAAATTATACCGTTTTTTTCGCCTTAAAACTTCCAGACTCCTTCTAATAAGAACTTCTTGCTCTGCTGTTCATCCAAATCAAAGGAAAATTGATACCTATCTTTAAATCGAAGACTGAATTTCAAATCATATCTTTCCTTCTCAGCATTGAGTGTTCGAAAATAGCTCACATAGAGCGGACCTGCAATTTTTCGGCTCACGGAAAAAGTCAATCGTTGGATTGGATCATAGCCGAAAGAGAGTTCTTCAAAACCGAGGCTAGAAGCCGTTCGATCAATTATTCCAGGCAGTACGGATCCGCTGAAGACCCCTGTCAAAACGTTGGCAAAAGTCTGACCCGGATTTCTGCTTGCGTCCGAAAGCGAGTCGACTCCGATGATCGCGCCGAAAAGCCGTTCACTTAAATCTTGTTGATTGGTAGCGAGATCGTTCGGCGAAGTCTCAAAACTCAGATTCAGTTTGGATTTTCCGGTGATCGGGTCTATCGTTTCGCCTGTGAGCGGTCCTCTCGCCGCTACAGTCACCTGATATCTTTTTCGGGTTCCTGAAAGAGAACTTGCCGTGATATTTCCCCTCGCCTTGATGTCAACATTTAATCCCAATACCTGAACATTGTCCTCGTATGCCGGATATGAGAGGTTTAGCGAACTTCCCGGCAAGAGTTGAAACTTTGCGACAGGTAGCTTCAGAACTCCCTGCGATAGGAGAATCGAACCGTAAATCAGATCATTGGAGAGGAAAATATCCTGTTCCGTGCTGAGTTTGGAGCTTAATTGCGACGTGTTCAAGTTGACGTTTTTGCCGAGTTGAACGGAGAGACTGTATTTCGGCAAGATGAAAGCCGCCCCGCCGGGAGTTGGTTCGTCCGTTGCGGGAGAGATGAAAGCGTCCGATAGCGCGACTTTTCCAGCTATAGTCGGGCTTTTCATGGAGCCGACCATCTTCAAATTGACATTCGCCGTCCCTTTCACGCTTCCGGTTTTGCTTCCGGGAAAAGGAGTTTCGTCAAAAACAAGCTTTGGAATGGCCAGGAGAATGCCGTCCTTGTCCCCGGAAGTGACTGCATCTTCGAATCCTATTGGGATGCTTCCCGTTAAGCGAATCTCAGTTTCACTGGAATTGACGTTCGCTGCGCCCTTCTTGCTCGCGGCAGGTTGATTTTTTTTGTCAAAAGTCTGAACTCGCCCCTCAAAATTCTTCATCTCAAGGCGATCTCCGTTTAACAATATTTGACCTTTCAGTCCTTGGATTCCAGTGGAGAGCGCGGCGAAACGCAGTTGCGGAGCGTCGATATTGACTACCCCCGAAACTGAAGGCTTTTTCGTGCCAAGATGAATTGCATCCGCTCTAAAGACGACGTTTCCTGTCCCATTCCGCAGGATTTGATTGGAAATTTGTGAAAGAAAAGGGATTTCGACAGCTCCGGTTAATGAAAGCCGAGCTTCTTCCGGGATATTCGGGGCTGAATAAGAGAACCCTGATAGATCCCCGGTGACTGTCGCCTTGTCTGATTTGCCGGTGACGGCGTTTTTCTTGCTGAAGCTCAACTCGCCAAGATGAATGACTCCTTCGCTGATTGTGCTTGGGAGGAGACTCACCTTGTCGAAATTGAGCTTCGGCAATGCAGGATCGGAGGGCGAGAACACGACGTTTCGGAGATCGGAAGTGAATTGAAGCTCTGGAGCGTGTGTCTTTCCGGAGGCTGTCATTCCAAGGTCTCCCACTCCGCTTATCTCTCTCGATAGGTTTTTGCTGAGGATGTCGTTCAAGAATTTGAGATTGATATTGCTCACTCGAAGGTCTGCGGAAACATCCCTGTCAATAACTCCCGGCTTGAGAGTGACGCCGATCATCCCGTCATGATCTTTGCGATCAAACTCGATAACAACGCGCTCTATTCGCGAGTCTTCAGGCGAATCGAGGCTCGCATAGGGGCTGTCCAGATGAATTTTCACACCCGGCATCTCAAGCGAGGGGTATTGCAAACGATCTTTGTTGATGGTGGCGCTTCCAGTCAATGTAGTGATCTCATACTGCTTCGCCTGAATCTTAGCGGTTTTCCAGAAAATATCCGCTTCCGGATTTTCTACGTCTCCGCGTATAGAAACTGTGGCGGAAAACGGTCCTGTGATATCCGAGAGACTGTTCAAAGTCTTTCTCAAACTCTCATTGCCGACATCAACCAGGTTGTAAACAATGTCGCGCACTCGCTCAATTGGAAAATCGTCGATACGTATCGGCTCATCTTTTAAGGTTCGGATATGCTTGCTGTCAAGATCATATTGAAGTCGGGTAAGCGAGATGGAACCGTCTGTCGCCTTGATGCCTGTAAGTTTTAGTGAACTGATCTCCGCTTTGCGATCCGCATACGTTGCTTCACCAACAAGTTGACCGATATGATAACTGTTTATGGCTAAGTCTGAAGCTATTAAGTTCGTCAAATTGGCAGTCGGAGCTTCCAGACTCCCGCCAAGATGCAATTTGAAATCGAGTTCCCCTGTAACCTCCGTCAATTGCGGATCCGGATTTGAACTTTTTTGTTCAAAACTCTCTATTAACGTCTCCAAACTCACTCCTGTCGCCTGTGCGTTGAAATCAATTCCTCCGTCAAAAGGAATCCAGCCTGAGCCGACGATCAAGCCATCCGCGACCTCCCCTGAAACATTTTCCACGTAAACTCCCTCATTTCGATACTTGAGGGTCATAGCGGCGTTGTCGATCAGCAACCCGTTTACGGAGGCATTAAAGAGATTCAAAGTAAATGAATCCGGCAGATAGGGCGCATTGACC
>JAYVOT010000922.1:0-3683 GCA_043757795.1 Chthonomonadaceae bacterium
CTCTTTGGAACGCCGGAAAACGAAAGCATTGAGTCCGGCCACGAAAAAGTCATCCAGACAACTATAAGAATCCGTCGGAGGCGGACGCTCATATCGTTCTATTTCAGTACGACGATCTTTCCGAAACTCGATTCCGCAAGCGCGAGTTGACGATGCAAGTTTGGTGCGTTTGAGAACGGTTCCTCTTCATCAACCTGAGCGTTCCATTAGAAATTTGGGCGTAGCTCAAGCATGGAATTGACGTCAAGGTTTTAGAGCGTCTTAGAAGCATTCTACCCGCGAAACGAGTTCACTCACAAAGTAACTCCAGCTTGGGTCGATAAAGCGAATGATAAGCCTGAAACCCAGTATTATTGCGGTGAGTTCCTTGGAAGATCGTCGGGAGCGCCGTCACAGAAGCCGCTCATGAACGCCACGCTAGCTTCAAGCAGTAGAAGCGCTATGAGCGCAAATAAAATAATTGGTTTCTTTGCGGGTTTGCCAGCCACACTCAATCAGCCTGAATTTTATACAGGTAGCCCGCTTTGAAACTCAAATACTTGCCGTCAGGCATCCATTTCAGTTCCTGAACGTAGGGCTGATTTACTTTTTGCGAGACTCCGATCAGTTTCCTGTCGCTGCCGTCTATCTTCGCCGTCCAAAGTGAAGTTTTGTCGCCGTTTATCGTGATATGCAGAAACGTTTTGATTCGATCCATCAATGTCATGCGATGAGGTTCCGTCACAAACCAAGCAACTCGGTCTCCCTTTGGAGAGACGGCGAAAGAGGTGTTGAAGCCGGAACTGATCGGTATTCGAAAAACGCCCAACTTCTCTTTACCGGTAGAGAGGTCGAACTGACTGATCTCCGCATCTTTGTCAGTATTGACGGCTCCAAGAATTCTTTCGCCCGGCAAGGTTGCAATGGGATACATAAAGGCGGTTGTCTTTCTTTTGAGAGGGTTCTCTTTCCCATAGAAGGAATGAATGAGATACCAACAGGTACCGGCTCCATCGAAAGTATACTCAACCCAACGTTTACTGTCTGAAAGCCAAACTGAAGTCTTATTTCCGCTTATTCCCGGCATCGTCTTCCAAGTTTTCAGTTGTCCGGTCAACGAGTAAGCAGTCCACTGTCCCGGCGAGTATCCGGAGGTGAGAAACCATTTCCCGTCCGGCGAATATTCAGGCGCATCCGCCATCGGAAAGCTGCTGTTTACAGGAAATCCGAGAATAGGCGTCGCAATTCCTGTCTTCAAATCCAAGTGACTGGGAACGTATCCACTTCCCCAAAACCAGAGCGTGCCGTCCTGAACCCAACCGTACTTGCTGCACGGCAATTTTGTCAGGAGCGTGGCGCGGTCCAGCATCTCATCGAATCTTTTATCCGGTTTTCCGCTCATCACGAACAGGCACGCGCCAAGCAGTAGAATCGCTGCGAGAACGAGGAGCGGGACTAACTTCCTTCTTGGTTTCAGCATTCTGTTCACTCCGCAGAGACCTGGTAGAGATGATTCTTGAAAAGAAAACTCAGACTTTTGCCGTTCGGCGTCCAACTCAGCGTCGATGTTTCTCGGCTATCGGCGCTTTGAATCACGCCAATGAGCCTTTTGTCACTGCCGTCGATCTTGGATACCCAGAGGGAAGCGTTGTCAGGAAGGTTGAAAGGCGTACTTGAAAAACCGATCCAATTCATCGACGAAACGACCCCCTGAACTGATAGCCATGCAATTCGATCCCCTTTCGGAGACACTGCAAAAGAACCGCCTTTCAGTCGTGGGACAGCAATCTCGAAAAGCGTCTCTATCGGTTTTCCTACTGCAAGCTCGGATTGAACGATTTCAATAACGTCATCATGATAACTCGCTTCCAATATTTTTTCGTCCGAAAGCATGGCGAATGGATAACCTTTAACTTCCGTCCTCGAAGCGCCTCCTTTAATTTCACGGTCAATCGCGTTCGTCAGATACCAATTGAACTTTTTTGAGTCGACATAGATCTCGACCCAACGCTTGCTGTCTGAAAACCACAATGGGATAGAATTTTTAACATTAATCGGCAAGGTCTTGCCTGCTTTATTTCGACCGTAGAGAGAGTAGGCTGTCCAATGACCCCCTGATGAAGATGAAGCTAGAAACCACTTTCCATCCGGCGAGACGTGGGTAAAATAAAAGGAAGTTTTATTGAAAGCGTTCGGGAAACCTGGTATTTTCGTAGACAAACCTGTTTTCAAATCGAGATGCTCAGGTTGGGTTCTTGTCCCCCAAAACCAGAGCGTTCCATCGTTCACCCAACCATAACTGAAACAGGGAGACTGCGACAATAGTATAGAGTGTTTGAGTAAATCTTGATTCGATACTCTCATAAGTTCGCTCATGAGCAACAACCCCGCACTAGTGGTTAAAATGACTGAAAGGGCGATGAAATATTTGACTTTTTGAGTGATTTTTAGCATCAACTTCGCATCTCCGCGAAACCATTTTTGAGTCCTGCTCAAGTTGCTCCCACTACGCCGATGATCACCTCCCCCGGCCCCATATGCGCTAACTTAGCGATATCGTGGGCAAATCTAAGGCAAGATTTCTGTGCAACAGACTCAGCGGAATGAATTCCGCTGAGTAAAGTTAGCGCATATTTCCCCCGGCACTGACACGCCGCCCCCTTCTTGCAAAGGAAGTATATCGGAAGTAGTAAGTCTTGCTACCAAAACTCTCTCCCGAAATTGGGGGAGGCGTGGAACGCCGGGGGCATTCCTTATGAAGGTTATCGCGGTTGCCTCTACGGAGTCGGGGGCGGCGAAGCCGGTCCTGAGGCGGACGCAGGTTTCTGAACCTCCGGTTGACTCTCGACCCACTTTCGGATAATGAGATAGCCGGGATCCGCAGGGGCGTAGCGGCGGCCGCCCTGATGCCCGTCTTCCTTGCCGTCTTGAATATTCAAAGGCTTTCGCAACAGTTTGCTCTTCTCGATGTCATTGATTGCGACCCGCTTTTGCAAAGTGCGATAGTTCACAAGCAGGTCTGCGACCGGCGTGTAGCCGTACTTATCCGGCGCCTTCAAATAGAGCGAGGGCACTCGTCCCGGCAGTCCGTGGCAACCCATGCACGCCTGCTGATCCGTTCGCTTCTGACGATTCAGTTCCGGCATGACATAATCTCTGAAATAGACCACATCTTCTTGCTGAGTCTTCGTCAACTGCGGGTTTCCAGTCGCGTCAAAACGAACGCTTGCGTCCTTTTCACGCTTCAATTCCGTTATCAAGTCCGGCAGAAACTTCTCCGAACTCTGCTTCAGGGCGTTCTGAATGATGGATCGAAGTTCAAGAGTCTTTTCGTATTGCAATACCTCAGCAAGCGCCCGAAGCACCTCCGGATTCCTTCGCAACGCAGTCTGATTCGCCATTCGGATCGCAGACGCGCGAGTTTTGGGGTTCGCAGTCTCTTTCAACTGATCCAGATAGAGTTGCAACACTCGATCTTTCACCGTGTCGATAGGGTCGGGAAGTTGGGGTTTGGGGGGCGTCGGCTCAGCTTTTGCGGGCGGAGTTTGAGCCGTGAAGTCTATTAGTTTCAGCTTGGGCGCAACTCCGGGAATTGCGGGTTTGTCAACCTTTGTCGAAGCGGGAGTTCCCAACAGCTTTTCCATCATTTTGGGATTGTAGGTGAGCATCCACTCCACGTTCGGCAGCCAGAACGCCTCTTCGAG
>JAYVOT010000923.1:0-3682 GCA_043757795.1 Chthonomonadaceae bacterium
CGCTAAGGATACGCGCATAAATTAATGCACTGAGTTCTGCTCATTTTTGAGATCAAACTCACCTAAATTCCAGTGCAATAATTGTTGGGCGACTCCTAATACGACTGACTGTACCTTCAAAACTTTCAAATCACGGATTGTAGGAGACAAGGATGCAATATTCAAACCTGGGACGCACAGCCCTCAAGGTGAGCCGGTTATGCCTGGGAACGATGAACTTCGGGCCGCAGACTACCGAAGAAGACAGTTATAAGATCATGGATAAGGCGCTCGAACTTGGCGTCAATTTCTTCGACACGGCGAATGTGTACGGATGGAAGAAAGGCGAAGGCGTCACCGAGCAGATTATTGGAAGATGGTTTGCACAGGGAGGCGGCCGGCGAGAAAAAGTCGTTATCGCAACGAAAGTCTATGGGGATATGGGCGATTTGCCGAACACCTCCCGACTTTCAAAGTTGCACATGAGACGCGCCCTTGATGCCAGCCTTCTTCGACTAAAGACGGACTTCATCGACCTCTATCAGTTCCACCACGTCTGGCGCGAAGCCTCCTGGGACGAAATCTGGGAGTTTTGCGAATGGGCGCACGCTCAGGGCAAAGTCCTCTACTTCGGCTCTTCAAACTTCGCGGGTTGGCACATCGCTCAGGCGAATGAGGCGGCGAAAAGAAGAAATTTCCTCGGGCTCGTTTCAGAACAGTCGATCTACCACCTGATGAACCGCAAACTAGAGCTTGAAGTGTTGCCGGCGGCAAAGGAATACGGCTTAGGAGTGATCCCCTGGAGTCCGCTTGCCGGAGGTTTGCTGGGCGGCATTTTGGAGAAGCAAACGAAGGGCAGACGATCCGAAAGACAAGCGGATATCGAGAAGAACCGCCCGCAACTCGAACTATGGGAAGCTTTTTGCGCGGAAATGGAAGAGAAGCCGGCAGATGTAGCTCTCGCCTGGATGTTGCAAAATCCTGTGATTACGGCGCCGATTATCGGGCCAAGAACCATCGAACAGTTGGAAGGCTCAATGCGCGTCCTCGAGATCAAACTCAATGACGAACAGAATGCGAAACTGAACGAAATCTTCCCCGGTCACAAAACCGCCCCTGAGGACTATTCCTGGTAACTTGTGAGCTTATGCGCTCTGGATTGACGTTGGGTTCAAAGTACGCATTTGGAATTGACAAAGCCGCCTGCGCGGGTTGAGGGAGTCATGTTGGCCACTCAGCCCGCGAAGGCGGGCTTCTTAATTCCAGCGGCGGACTTCAGTCCATCCGCTCAAACGGAATTCAAATTTCAGAAGCGGGTTATAACCCAACATTTTCTCATCCTGCGCGGGGTTTCAGTCCAACTTCAACAGAAAGCGAACGATATGAAAATAGGGATCATAGGGCATGGCAATGTCGGGGGGACTCTAGGTAAAGGTCTGACGAAAGCAGGTCATACTATTAAATGGGGAGCCAGAAACCCTTCCGACCCCAAACTTTCCGCTCTCATTTCGGAGGCAGGCGGGAGCGCTTCAGCAGGAACTGTTTCAACTGCCGCTGAGTTCGGCGAGGTTATCATCCTTACAGTTCCCGCAAACGCAGTGCAAGCGACAATATTAGAGATGGGCGACATATCCGGAAAAATTCTTTTGGATGCGACAAATCCGATGAAAGCGGACTTTTCCGGGCTGGAGATAGGATTGACGACTTCCTCAGCTGAACAGATCGCCGGATGGTCTCCCGGGGCGCGGGTGGTGAAGATATTCAACTCGACCGGCGCTGCGAATATGGCGAATCCGAAATACGGCGATACAAATCTCACAATGCTCTACTGCGGAGACGACGCAGAAGCGAAAAAAGTCGCGGCGGAACTTGCAAGCGACCTGGGTTTCGATCCAATTGACGCAGGCGCATTGAGCAGAGCTAGATTGCTTGAACCTCTTGCCATGCTCTGGGTTAATCTCGCTTTCGGAGGAATGGGAACGGAATTCGCGTTTCAAATTATTCGAAGATGACTTCTCAGTATGAGACGAACATCTCGCTATCAGATGCTGCTTTAAGCGATCCCGAATGGATGCAGGCTCGCGACCTTGTGATGCGATTCGGGTGGAACAGCGCCGCTTATCAGATACTGAATACTGAGATGGAACTCTGGTTCACATCGGACTCGGAGGGTTGCGTCGGTTTTGTGCGCAGGTGCGGCGTTCGCGTTGTCGCCGGCGCACCGATTTGCGAGGAATCCCGAATAGCCCAAACTGCAGCGGCTTTTGAGGAGGACGCAAGCCGTGAGGGTGAACAAGTCTGTTATTTTGGAGCGGCGGCAAGGCTCAAAAATGTTTTGCACTCGCTTCACTCTCATTCATTTCTGGAGATAGGCGCGCAACCTGCCTGGAATCCGGCGCATTGGCAATCCATCATCAGTGCGCATCGATCACTAAGAGCGCAGTTGCATCGTGCAAAAAACAAAGGCGTTGCGGTTAAAGAGTTTGAATCTTCGCTAGCCAAAGGCAATTGCGATCTTCAGCGTTGTTACAGCGAATGGCGTTTAGCGCATGAGACGCTGACTCTCGGCTTCTTGACTGATTCCGTTTCACTGGAAAATCTTACTGACCGACGACTTTTTGTCGCTAAAATGAATGGCGATCCAGTCGGTTTTCTAATCGCGACCCCCGTTCCCGATAGGAACGGATGGCTGATTGAACAAATTGTGAGGGGGCGATCGGCGCCCAATGGAACGTCGGAACTGCTGATCGATTGCGCAATGAGGGCGTTTGCAGACAGCAAGTCAGAGTACGCTACTCTAGGACTAGCTCCCCTTTCGGTAAGGGCGAAATCAACAATTGCTAAACCTAAGTTCTGGTTGCGCCTGCTTTTTGCCTGGACGCGAAAACACGGAACAAGGTTTTACAATTTTAAAGGGTTAGACTCATTCAAAGCGAAGTTCAAGCCGGACGTCTGGGAACCAATCTATGCAATTGTGAATGAACCTTGTTTTTCAGGGCGGACTCTCTACGCGATAGCTGCCGCCTTCACCAATGAACCGCCTTTTCGAGTCGCTTCTCGCGCTTTGTCTGAGGCTCTCAGGCAAGAGTTGCGATGGTTGTTAAAGCGTATCGCTTCCATCAAGTAAACCAACCAATTCTCAATACCCCCTGTTTTGCTTTTCGATCTCAAGCGTCAAAAAATCTCTGTCGAATTGGAGTCAGTAGACTTTATTTCTATCAGAGGAGTTTTCGGATCGTCTGTTGAACTGTATTTCAGGATTTTAATCTCAATAAATTCACTTATTTCAAGATACGAGGAGAGTTTTTATATGGCGACAGAAGTTTTTTTGATACTCCATGGTTGGGGCGGCAACAAGCCTGCTCACTGGCAGGAGCATCTCGCAACGAAGCTGAAAGCGGCGGGCAAACGTTGCTACTATCCTCTCATGCCGGACCCTGCTGCTCCAAATCTTGAGGCGTGGCAGTCTTGCTTGAAAGACGAGTTAGCGAAGATCGCTTCCGAAGTTCCGGATGCGGCGATCACGGTATTGACGCATAGCCTCGGGAGCGTCAACTGGTTGCATCTGGTCAACGCTCGCGGAGTCGGCGTTGCAAAATTAGCGGAAAAGGTTCTGCTTATTGCACCGCCTTACATCGTTCCTCAAGTGCTTCCCATTGATGTTCCGGAAGCGGTAGCGCCTTTCTTCCCGCCGCCCTGCAAC
>JAYVOT010000924.1:0-3674 GCA_043757795.1 Chthonomonadaceae bacterium
TTAAATGGTCTATGACGCTCATCAAGTCTGAACTCTTAAGGGAAAGATTAACAAAAAATCCTTCCCCTCGAATTTGTCTTTATCCTGTTAATCCTGTCAATCCTGTCCAAAGAGTCCAGACTCTGCCAAACTCTGAAATACGGAGAATTTTAGACAAGATGAACAGGATTGACAGGATGGATGCAGGAAAAGATCACATCCCCCTCACTTAAGCGCCGTTCGCGTCACGATCTCCGCCATGAGTTTGCGGATGCTGAAATTGTTCGTCTCGAAATAGGTCACAAGTTCGGGAAGCATCGTCGTTCCATAAGCGCGAACGGGTTGCTTGACGACGTGTTGAAACAGTTTTTCCACGAAGGCGGCGTGGGCTTCATCGCTGTTTGCGAGGTAGCTTCCGAGTTCGCGAGCGCCGTTGAAATCCGCGAGTTTTCCAGCTCGTGAGCGGTAGTGTCCGGCGCTGTCGATCTGCTTGCCGTTTTCAACGAGGCGTAGTCTTCCGATCGCGTCGTACTTTTCGAGGGCGAACCCGAGGGGATTGATGAGGTCGTGACATGAGTTGCAGGGAGCCGATTTCGTCTGCATCGCCACTCTTTCTCGGGTCGTCAGGTTTGGATGCAGGTCTGCGCTAAGCGGGGTGAAGGCGGCAGGCGGCGGTTGGAGGGTGCGCCCCAGAATATTTCTCACGATCATCACGCCGCGATGAATGGGAGAGCTTGTCTTCAAATAGGCGAAACTAGACATCAGGTAGGGATGAGTCAAGACGCCGCTGCGCTCGTTCGAGTCGAGGGAGACCTGTTGGAAAGGCGAGTTTTCAGGTAGTTTGACTCCGTAGACCTTCGCCAACCTGCCGTTCAAAAAGAGCCTATCGTTCAAAAGAAGTTCCCGGTAGTCCGATTTTTCGCTTGTCGCAATGGATTCCAGCATGAGTTCCAGCGAAGTTCGCAGGTCTGAGGCGACGGAGGCATCGAACTCCGGGAAGAGTTTTGCATCCTTCGCGATGTCGGGAATCGGATCGACTTTAAGCCACTGAAGCAGGAACTGCCGGAGCTTGGTCCAGGCTTTCGGGTCTGCGATCATACGCTCCGCCTGTTTCGAAACCTGTTCGCGAGTCGAGAGATTCCCGGTCGACGCCGCTTTGAGAAGTTCAAGATCGGGAAGCGAGTCCCAGATTTCATACGAAAGGCGCGAGGCAGTGTCGAAAGCGTCCGGCGTTTTTTCACCCGCCTCCCGGTAGAGGAAGCGGGGGGACTTGAGCGCGAGGAGGGCGACTCTTTTGACAGCCAGAGCCGTATCGATGCCGGGTCTGAACTGACGGTCGATATAGAGCTTCTCGAGGTCAGGGGTCAGCGGGCGTTTGAAGGCGCGCTCGACGAACTTCCGGCAAAACTCCTTCAAGCGGGGTTCCCTGTCTTTCGCATCCTCTGGAACGCCCGAAAGTTCTCTCAAATTTTTGGCGATGTAGGCGGCGGTTTGCAATCCTGCGGAGGTCGTCGCCTCGTCCCACGCTTTCGAGACCGAGGTTCCGCGCTCATACCCGATGCTCCGGTCATCCGGGGGGAAGGCGTTTGAGGGCGCGAACACGACTTGATTGACGCTGGGAATCAGGCATCGTTCGGGGATCGCCTCCACCGCCTGCTTGGGGCGACGCCATTCGAGGGAGATCGTGGCGGGCGCGACGGGCTTCAATTTCAGCTTCTCAAGATTCTCGACCCCTTGCACTCCCTTGCTGAACTCGAGTCGCAGGGGATAAGCGCGTCCTCCAATAAGATAGAGCGAGGCGCGATACTCGTTATCGCCGCCGGATTTCACCTGTGCGTCTATGATGGGGATTTTCGGGTCGTTCAACCACAAGCTCACGCCATGCTCCGAGCGAACGATGAACTCGTACTCGCCGGTCTCTTCAGCGATGACAGAGCCTTGCCAGAGCATCGCGAACTGAAAGGGGTCTTTCTGTTCGGGCAAGGGCGATTTCGTTCCAAAATCGAACTTGATTTCCGGGTCGATTCGACTCAGGACTCTGTCGCTATTTCTCAGTCGCCCGGTGTTGAAATACTCCGCGCTCAGCCCATGTCGAGCTTCAACTTGATTTGACGGGCGGAAACTGCCGACGAGATCGCAGACCGAATTTCGGAACTGTCGAACCGTCAGTCGAGAGAGCGAGATTCGCACCGGGCTGTTTCTAGCATAAGCTACCGGGGAGTAAAAAGCGTCGAAGATAAAATTCGAGATTAGTTTCGCGTCTTCCGATTTGCACTTTTTAGGACCGGGAGGCATGTTTTGCGCGATGTATTTCGTGAGTTCAGCGACAGAACGTTCTCCAGTCAACGACTTCTGATAGAGCTTCGTTCCTTCACCCTTTGTCCCATGACATCCGGCGCACTGCTTGCGATATGCCGCCTCGCCTGTCGGTTTCACAGACGTGCGTTTGGTTTGCGCCCCAATCACCCCTGAAACCAGCAGAAGAGTTGCGAAGGTCGCGGCGGGGAGTAGGCAGATATTTATGTTATAGTTGAAAGTCACTAGTATTTCTTCTCAGAGGGTGAGTTTGAATCAACTGGCAAAGAGCGAGACTCACTACACAGCGCCATAGTAATTATTTGATCTATACTGTCTTTAACCCACCTCTTTTGAGCGCCAAAAAAACTATTTGTTGCACCCGTCCTCAGGACACCCATTCTTCAGACGGGTGTTTTCAACATCGTCAATCTTTTGGAGGGCGAATAGGGGGGATAGGTTGCAGAATTTTTCGTCGCTCCGGGGAGAGTCGGTTCAACAGGCTTTCCGAATACTCGAAATCGAAGCGAGTGGACGCCCAACTGCACCCGTAGCGATAGATCGTGATTCGCCGCTCGCCGGGGTTGCCCCGACTGCTGCCCCCGTGCATTATTCCATCCACGAATAGAAGCGCGTCGCCCTTTTTCATATAGTCGAGGATTGCGCCTTCGAGAGTGTCCATCCGGTCGCCTGCAGAGTAGTTCCCCTGATTCGGGTGGGGCAGGTTCGATTTGTGACTGCCAGGGATCACCATCGTTGGCCCGTCTCCCTCGCCAATATCCGTGAGCGCGACAATAATGTAGTGTAGCCCCGCTCGAAACACCCCATGATTTTAGTGATAGGCTCCCCGAAGCGCGCCTTGAAAGCAGCCGAAGTGCACCGGGTGATGGCCGCCCGACCTGCGAATCGAGGCGATGCACTCGTCCATGAATAGCCCCTACACGTAGGAATTCTCCTCGCCGCAGTAGTGACGCAGGTGATTGATCCAACTCGGGTGATCAATCAACTCCTCATATGGTTCCCCTGACTCGACGCAGTTGTGCAGTTCAAAGCGGAAGTTTTCACCGCAGAACACGCAGAATACACAGAAAAAATCAAGAAGCGAAAATCGAGTTTTGTGACCGAAAGCGATGAATGACCTGCTCTAGCGGAGTCAGCGAAATGAATTGTTCCTATCCAATTCTCGTTGTTGCAGTTTTTTATCCGTAAGTTTGCAACAAAGAATTCTCAACTTCACTGATTTCTGCCACGGCGCAACAAAGAGAATTGTACAGAAACGATTCATCAATACCTTCGCCAAATCGTTAGGCGTGTCGTTCCTCGTAGTCTCCTGTTCAAAAGCCTCTAAGAGACCAATTTAACTTCATTGTCCGCTTTTGGGAAATGTAACGGCATTATGC
>JAYVOT010000925.1:0-3671 GCA_043757795.1 Chthonomonadaceae bacterium
CTTGTTCTTACCGAATTATTTTTGGCGAAGGTATTGCATTATAGAAGGGCATTCTTTAGTGAATTTCAATGTTTGTAATTTGTTTCAATTTAGAATAGACGAAGTGTTCTCATCCCTCGCTTCTATGTTTGCAATACATAAGTTGCAAATAAGCAGGAGGTTTTGAAAAAAAACAATATGTTCGAGCGGCGTAGACTGTAACAACTCTAATCCAATTTTTCGACATGAAGTTAATTTTACTAATGTTTCTTCCTCTGTTTCTTTGTGCGAAAACAGATACTCTGCTAAAGCGCAAATCTCACCGTCAAGCATGATCAACTCCACTCGAATTGGCAAGCTATAATCAAGACTTGGGAATTTGGTTTTCATGTGAATCAGCAGTAATCTATCGATCTCAATTAATCTATTTTGTCTACTTTTGGAAAGCATTGTGGAGTTCATATTCCTCGGCGATCAAACACTTTACGACTCCTCGGACATTAATTAGTGTTTGCCACCTACCATGTGAATTTAGTTCCGCTTAAAACAGAATTGACTGTACTTCGGCGTCTCAGTCCGTCGGCTACATAGGTGAAAGAGGAAGTGTTCGTCCCATTGACGCAACTCACCATCCGGTTCTCGCTGTCCCAGGTGTTAGTACGACCTCCGCCGGTGAGCATGTTCCAGTTCGCGTCGTTGGAGTAGGAGTTTCCGGATCTTGAAAGCAACATATTCGCGGCGTTGTAGGAGTAGTTCTCGGTTCCGGAGGCGGAGTCCTGCTTCTCCGTGCGGTTTCCTATCACGTCGAAGCTGTAACTTTGGGTCGGACCGTCGCCGTAGTTCACTGTTGTCAGCCGGTTGCGACTATCGAAAGCAGGATACTGTTTGGGTCTGGTCTGCCTTGGAGGGTGTAGTTGGAACCTGCCAAGAAGTTATTTTCAATTGAATTCCTAATCGGGTTATGGTATCATCAGTTATCTATCGATGAAGAGGAACTGCTCATGGACGTTATCATAGGAACTTGGGATGATATTTTAATACGGAGCGCAGAACTGCGGGGCAAGAAACTAAAAGTTGAAATTCTTGGTGATGCGACGGATAAACGAGTGAAAGCGCCTGCTCAAAATATGAGTCTTATCGAAGCATTAGCGGATTTTGTTGGGTCGGTGGACGGCGGCTCCGAAAATTACTCTGATAATACAAGCGAAAAATTTACAATTGACTTACTCGTGAAACACCAAGATGGAATTCGATGATAGTCGACTCAGGCCCATTAATTTCTTTGCTAAATAAAAACGACTCCAATCATGACCGTGTCCTTAAATTCGGGGCGAATATTGCGAATGAACCTCTCATCACCACTCACTATTGTATGACTGAAGTGATGCACTTTCTTGGCAAAATAGGCGGTTACAAGGCTCAAAGCAAACTGTGGGGAATGTGGAACATTGGAGCGCTAATCATTCACAAAACATCCGACGACGAGTTGAAACGAATGGAAACCCTGATGAGCATCTACTCTGATTTGCCAATGGACGTAGCCGATGCTTCACTTGTGGCAACTGCTGAATCACTGAATTTGCAACAAATATTTACCTTCGATAGGCACTTCCACGCCTACATCATGCACAACGGTAAATCTTTCGATGTCGTTCCGCACAGCACATAGGAAAGATAGCTTTTCACCTCCCTCTCTACATTCGCTCTCGTCGCGTCCACCTTCTTCCACCGCGCCGGAGTCAGAGCCTGAGTTCGATTTGTTGTATCGAGGTGGCTCAGTTTTAGATGCGGTAAAGTGGCTCTATTCTAAACGCGGTTTGACATCGATTTGATCGGCTCTTCAAATTATGATTTTTTTTTATCCTTACTTATTTGTTCACTAGGTAGGATGAAATCTTTTGTCAGAAGTCTGATTATCTTTAGTGATCTATCCGATTTGATTTTCTTAACTTTCTGGTAGTAATACCGGTAAGCAAAAATGTATGAGAACAGAAATGCACATATAAAGAAACCAATTGACGGCGGCTTGAGCATGATCATCTCCTTATTATTGGAACAAGAATGGAAATGTAATAAAGTAATGTGAATTCGGGAAAAGGAACTGTGTTCATTATTCAATGAATCAGACTATTTTAACCTCAAATTCGTACGCTTTTCGACTCAATTCATTCTTGAAATTGTTTGAACTTCGGATTATTTGCCAAATTTTTTCAGAAATCAGCATTGTTATTTGTAAAAAGAATTGTCATTTCCTTGTCCCGAACTCACATGAAAATAGCATCTTTCTGAGGTAATTGCAATAGTTGATAAATCTACATTTTGAAAAATTCTTATGGCTTGATATAACAGAGAAGCAATATCAGAAGCAACATCGTTTTTTCCTGATTCATCAAATCGGTTGACCGGATCGCAGTTGCAATATTCATACCAGTTTCTTATATGGATATCAGGGTCCTAGCTCGCAAACCGTCCCACAATCGGGTAATAATACCTAGCCCGCATGTAGATAAGCTCGGTCTTATCCTCGCCCGAATGCCCCGAATGACCCACAAACTTATGCGCTGAAGTCCCACCTAGATTATTCCCTCCTCAAGCCAGCCCGTAGACATTGTACTTTCGAGAGGAGTTCACATTGTTATTTTAAGCATTCAGGATTTAATTACAAACAAATCCTTGCTAAATGCGCGATGTTCACTGAAATATTATTTTAGATCGCAAGGAACTTCAAGCACTTGTTTCAAATTGCCAAAGTACTCTGCAAGTTTCTGCATCTCTGATTTGGCGATATGCTCTGCATCTGATATGCTGTTAGCGAAGGTAGACAATACGTTACTATTCGGGTCGTTATAATCTACATCAGGAGGCATCAGGAGCCGCGAACCATTTTCTTGGTAACCTTTAAAGTCAGCAAAATAACGTATCTCAAACAACTCGTCTGTCCATTGCAAAATAGTAGTTCTGAGACAGTATGAAGAATGACTATAATGTTTCACTTTCACCGAAAGGGCAATTTTATCCAAGTAGTAACTCTCTTTGAACTTCCTTGGAGTTTGGTATTTTTGATGCCAATACATGCAATTTGTCCATTCTTTAAGATTTAAGTGCACCATTTTTACGCAATGATATTTGAATTGAATTTTCCGCGTTCTTATCTTTCCATCTTCAATGTAGATCCATTCCCCCATGTGTCATACTCTTGAGAGAATAGATCGCAAATTGCGATTTCTGTAGATTTCAAACTGGGCGGAGAAAGAATCTCTCATCATGTCACTTAACTTGACACTGCAATTGCCGGATCCGGAAGTAGCTTCCATACTGCCAAACTCGCGGAGAACTGCAGCGAATAAACTCCGCATCCTCAGAGAGGCCGACGCGTGCGCTCATGGACAACTCGGCGCACTCCTGAGAAGAGAGGGAATTTACTCCTCCACCCTAGCAGTCTACCGAAAACAACTCGAGAACGGAAAACTCGCGCCAAAAGACAACGCCGCCAAAGACCTCAAACGAATTCAAGACCTGGCAAAACAACAGCAACTTCAACGGAAAAATGAGAGGCTCGAAAAAGAGAACCTCAAACTCAGAACACTCCTCGATCTCCAAAAAAAAGTCGCAGAACTCATGCAGATGACAATGCAGACGACGGAGAACTTTTAGACAAACGACTGATCCTGCCTCTCCTTCGAGAGGCGATC
>JAYVOT010000926.1:0-3667 GCA_043757795.1 Chthonomonadaceae bacterium
CGACGAGGTTCAGCTCCGCACTGTTCTCATCCCGTCAGGCTCCTCGCCGTTCAGCCAGGTAAAAACCAAGCCGCTCACCGACGACGAAGCGAAAAAGAAAGCGGAAGATCTCTACGCCAAAGTGAAGGCAGGCGGAGATATGGCGTTGATTTCAAAGGAAAACTCAAGCGATTTCAGCGCCGCCAAAGGCGCGGTATCCGCCTGGCAGAAAATCGAATCGGATCGAAACGTGCAATCCTTCGGAATGTTGCAACTCTACGGAAAAGAGTTCAAAGAAGCTATCTCTAAAACCCTGAAAGGGCAGTTGACGAACGTAGTCAAGGCTTCCGGATTTCAAAAGGGTTACATTTTCGCACGAGTGGAAGACCGCCGGAACACGCCGCCGAAAGACAGCGACCCCAAGAAAGCGGAAGACGGGATCAAGCAACAGAGAGTTACGGAGAAGCTAGGCAAGGAAATCGAAGCTCTTTACAACGCTGCGAAAGTGGAATTCACGAAAGACGGAGCGGACTACAAAGCCTACTACGACTTTTACAAGCTGCAGGCGGATCAACAGAAGATGCAAAACGCCTCGCAGGCGATGATGATGGGGCAGGAAGCTCCTCTGAACGTCCCGACGAAAGCGGATATTGATACGAAACAAAAGATAGTCGACGTCGAAATCGAAGCTCTCTACAAGAGGCACAGCGAGAAGGGCAAAGAAGACCCGACCGCCGCTTTATTGTACTCGTCCATCGTGAAAAAGAGACTCGCCGCCGCTTCGCAGGCGGACAAGCCCGCTCTTACTCAGACTCTCATTACGCTGTACGAAAGCGCCTTGAACACTACTGAGGATCGACAAATGCGATTTGAACTCGGCGACCTCTACCGCGACAGCAAAAAGAACGACCTTGCGTCCGGAATCTATAAAAAGATCTCTCACTATATGGACATCGCTCCAGGGTTCGACACCCCAAGTCGAGAAGAAGAAGCCAAAGTGCGCCAGGATTTGATGGTGCGATTCCGCTCCATCAACGACGAAACGGATGCCGGCAAAGAGCAAAAGACGATGGTCGATCTTCAGACGAAAATTGCAGAGGACAAAAAGAAAGCTGCTGCGGCCGTTCCCAAACCCGCCATCAAGCCTCAAGGTACGAATGGACAAAAAACGGGACAGGTGAAGTAGAGAAATTGAGGCGGCGATGAGCGGCGTTCTCTACATCGTTTCTACTCCCATAGGCAATATTGAGGATATCTCGCTTAGAGCGTTGAGAACGCTCCGAGAAGTCGATTTGATCGTGGCGGAGAGCGTTCGAGTGACTCGAAAGCTACTCCGCCACTATCAGATTGAGACCCCTGTAATCGCGCTGACAGGAAGACATATTGACAAGGGACACCAGGAACTTATAGTAAAACTGAAGTCGGGTCATTCGCTCGCGCTCGTTTGCGATGCCGGAACACCCCTCATTTCAGACTCTGGACAGAGGTTTGCACGCAAGGCGTGCAAAGAGCATATTGACATGAAAGCGATCCCGGGCGCTACGGCGGGATTGGCAGCTTTGACGGTTTCAGGGCTATTATTCTCTGGATTTGTCTTTTTAGGTTCGCCGCCTAGAACAATTTTACAAAGGAATCAATTTTTTAGATCAATAGTTCTGGAAATAAAGCCGATAATAATCTATGAATCGAGTCGATATCTCAGAAATACCTTAGAACAACTGTGTAAAGCGCTGGAATCGAATCGAATAATTGTCATTCACTTCAATTTGACATGCAGTTCCGAAAAATCCTTTCGCGGTTCTCTGATGCAAATGGCGCAACAATTTCAATCACCGGAGCGCGGTCAGTATGTCCTAGTTATTGACAGCGAACAATCGAGTAAATTGAAATTACCTTTATTGGAACCTATATTGCACGGTTCTAGAAAACGATAATTTTTAAGAGAGAGATGAACTGAAGCTTCTTTCGCTTTCTCAAGCGCTCTATTTTTCACTTTACGACGAAGAGACAGAGTTTGGATTTCTAAAAAACTACAGAAAAAATTAGGAGTCTGCGCCTGCATTGATACTTGTGGCACGGAATATGCACTATAGCATGTATAGAATTCAAAAAACTCTTTGATTCGCAGTCGCTCCGTCAGAAACTAACCAATTTACTACGACACGAGGAGAGATAGAAAGTCATGGAAACTCTTCGAGATTATCAGGATGTCCTGACAATTCCAACTATTGACCGTGGACAGGCTCCCGCTGAAGAGACAGCTACAGCAAACGGCTCCCCGAAACTGATGTCCATGAAGAACGTCATCGATCGGACTTTGCTTGACGCCTCTGAAGAAAAATCCAAAACACCAGTGGAAATCGTGAATGATCGTTTCAACCCTGATTTCACTGATCCGCTTTATATCGAAAAGCGTATCGCTTATTCGAAGCCCAAGAGGGCTTTCGATTTAATATTTTCCGCTTTCGTGTTGTTGCTGGTCTGGCCCGTCATGGTGATCGCCGCACTTGCCGTCAAATTTTCCTCGCCAGGTCCGGTCGTCTTTCGCCAGGTTCGAGTCGGCAAAGGGGGCAGATACTTCGTATGCTACAAATTCAGATCTATGTGCGTCGATGCGGAATACCAAAAAAAGCAGTTGATGCATTTGAACGAAGCCAACGGTCCTGTATTCAAAATCAAACGAGACCCTCGCATCACTTCAGTGGGGGCATTCATTCGCAAGTTCAGCATTGACGAGCTTCCCCAACTATTCAACGTTCTCCGCGGCGAAATGTCGGTTGTCGGCCCCCGCCCGCCGATCCCGGCGGAAGTGGAGCAGTACACCCCGCTCCAAAGGGGAAGATTGGCTGTCAAGCCCGGTCTGACTTGTTTGTGGCAGGTGAGCGGACGTAGCAACCTCTCATTTGAGAAATGGGTTGAACTGGACCTTTCCTACATTCAGACGATGTCTTTCTGGAATGACCTGGTAATCGTTCTCAAAACTATTCCGGCAGTTTTAATGGGTTCAGGCGCACACTAGCCGATTACCAATCTCATCCCGAAACTGATAGAGCATTTTATGCCGATCGGCTCACTTGAACCCCTCTTAATTTAGCTAATCTTGATTCATAATTTTGATTGTGAAATTCTTATGAATTTCATTCAAAATCGGGAATCTTTTGCACTTCCCGAACGAATATATAAATATATTTATCAGGAGGTGTCGAAGGGAGACATGGGCTAAAGCTGAAATGTTGGGCGCTAATATCAAGGATGCACGACGGAGGAACAGTCTCGCAGTCATCTTAGAGAGCCTTGAACGCCAACCGGGCAACTCTTTCTCCGCCGCAACAGGACCAGCGAAGAGACAAGTCGCAATCCGTCTCTTTGCCGACGAAACCGTGAGCGTAGACGACCTTATGAGCGGGCATCGAAGTCAAACCTGCTCCCGCATCAAAGACGAATGCGACGGGCGGTTTGTGCTGATTGTTCAGGACACCACGGAATTCGACTTCACCCGTCGCAAAGCCGCAACGGGATTGGGATAAATCAATCACACGCTGTCGCGTGGAATATTCGCTCACTCAGCGCTCGCAGTCACAACAGAGGGACTCCCCCCTTCCTGGGGTAGGTATTTTCAAATTTGAACCGCTTCCACCATTTTCGATGGGTGATTTCCCTTACCCCTCGCCGAGACCCCGCTCGCTTT
>JAYVOT010000927.1:0-3663 GCA_043757795.1 Chthonomonadaceae bacterium
GCTAGCGATCAGCCTAAGCGGGGATTTAACGGCCCAGACGCCTTTACTGAAAATACTGAATTCACAATGTACTTGATGTACAAACCCGGAACAAACTCCCTCCCTAGTGAAATTGTCCCACTCCACAAGTTCAGTTGGAACTTGACTGGCAACTTCACTCTGAATGGGATTTGGACTGGCAACGGTACGCTAACTAGCTCTACTGATGCAAGAGAAAAAGTACACCCCATTTGGATCAAAGCGCTATTTGCCGATCATCCAATTCCTATTTGGAAACTTTGAAAGAAAAGGAAATTCACATGAAAACTCAATACATTTCACTTATTGTGCTTTTTGGAGCATCCCTTGCTCAGGGAGCATACGCGCAAAACACATCTCAGAGTGTCAAGAAAAACAATGAACTTTTCAGTTCTATTAGGAGCGGAAGACCGGCTTCAGAAGAAGGATTGAGAGTTCAAAGATTGACAGACCAAGAGAACGCACGTTGGAAACTTCATCCGGAACTTGATCCTCTTTTTGCTCCGACACATGCCAGAGATGCTGGGAATTTTAAGGAGGCGGAGCGTCTTTATAAGCTAATCAAACCTGGAGGACTTCAATTTGTCGACGCTCAATTCTCTCTGGCACAAATATGCGATTGGCAGGGGAGGTATCTACAAGCGATGCAGGCTTATAAAAGTATCCTGCCTACTGAGAAAGGCTCGTCCAGTCTTGGTTCAGATCCTCGCACATATTATGGCTATGCCAGCGTAACTGCCAGGTCGGGCGACTGGAGACAGGCTGTCAAACTCTACGAATTTGGTCTCCAGAAATACCTTGACACCATGGGCGACTCGAACATGAAAACCATCGTTCATTTCGACCCTGAGGCAGTGGAGACGGATCACTTGGTCGCCTGGACGGACTTTCTTCGCGGCAGGGGGTATTCATATGGTACGAATTACGAAAGTGAGGAGAAGCTGAGGCATTTAAAGAGGGCGGTCAAACTCAAACCGAACTTTGTCGCGGCGCAAGAGTGTCTTGGCGAGAATATGCTTGGCTATCCGGAGACAGCGAGAGAAGGCAAGATCCACTATACCTGGGCGGCGAAGTATGCCGACACTCAAGCGGAAAGGGAGCGGTTGCTTCAAAAAGCGGGACTACTTGTAAGCGTGGGGGAGACCAATGTCACCTCCGTAAACCGCAAAGTCACCGTGACTGAACGACCGTACTTTATACGCAAACGCGACCGGGAGTTGGAAGCCATTCTGAACAAGCCTTGAACCGAATAATTTCCCCCGTCGCGTCTTTTAAAAAAGATAAGGCTCAAAAAAGCCTAACTGAAAAAATTTGGCGGACATGCTAAACCGGTGGGTCAGACAACTGATGCGTGATTGTTATCGCGACGGAAAGAGTTGTCGAGCATGATTTTTTATTAGGCGGCTGAACAGTTGCGACAAATGGTTTATATGAGAAATCCGCTAGTTTTGAGCGCCAACTGAAGAGATTTGGCGGACGCGTTTGCGTCCGCCCAGTCAATTTCAATTCACTTCTTTCGCAACATCTGTTTCAATTCGGCGGCGTTTCCTGCGAACTGAATCGCGTCTTCGTAGGAGACGTCGTGCGAGTTGTACAGCTTTTCCAGCGCCTGATTCATCGAGTTCATTCCAAAGTGCGCCCCGTCTCGAATGCAGGCGTGAAGGTCCGACATATCGCCGTCTTCGAGTTGTTTCTTCACTGTGGGAGAAGCCGTCATCACTTCGACCGCCGGGATTCTGCCGGGCCCGTTCGCGCGTTTGATGAGGCGTTGGGAAGTGATGCAGAGCAAGGAGGCGCTGAGTTGTCGGCACACCTGTTCGCGAAGGCGTTGCGGAAAACTGTTCACGATTCGGTCGATGGTCGTAGCCGCCGAGGTAGTGTGAAGCGTGGTAATGACGAGATGTCCGATTTCCGAAGCCATCATGGCGACCTCCATCGACTCCCAATCCCTCAACTCTCCGATACCGATCACGTCCGGGCTTTGCCGGGTGATGCTTCGCAACGCAGACTCGAACGTCCGCGTGTCCTGACCGACCTCTCTCTGGTGAATGACGCTTTTCGCATCTTTGAAAATATACTCTATCGGGTCTTCAACAGTGAAGATGTTGCAGCGTTTGTTGCGGTTGATCTCTTCTATGAGAGCGGCGAGCGTCGTTGTTTTGCCGGAACCGGTAGGTCCTGTCAAAATAATGAGACCTTGCGGCTCCATCGCGAATCTCTTCAATACCGGAGGCAAAGCAAGTTCGTCGATAGAATAGGGATGCAATGGAATGATGCGCAACGCCGCCCCTACCGTTCCCCGTTGCAGAAAAAGGTTGGCGCGAATTCTCGCGACATTCGGAACAGTAAAGACCATGTCGAGTTCGCTCATATCGTCCAGAGTTTTGACCCAGGATTCCGTCTTTTGCGATTCCGAATCGTCGTTGCAAGAATCGGGGAACTGCAGAAGCGAATCTCGACTGGCGCTGCACATGATTTCATATCCAAGTTCGCGCATCTGCCCCGGCGTCATTGCAGGCAACTCCGTCGTCTGCATTTTGCCGTCAACGCGCATCATCGGGGCGCAACCGGCTTTGATTGCGACGTCCGAAGCTTTCGATTGAATCGCGATTTTGAGAATCTCATGGATGCTTATCATGAATAGGACCTGTCTTGCGGATAGCTGTGAATTTGGCGTCGGCGACCAATTAAAGAGACTCTTATAATTTTACTTGCAAACGCACGTGATATATATGACAGACGTTAGGAAGCATTTGTTCCTGATAAGCGCTCTTTTAGTGGTAAACGAACGTGTATTTCGAATTTGGGTTCGCATTTTCAAGGAGATTATTGAATTCATTCGGCGTCTGACGACTGGCTTTCAAACTGCATTATTTCGAACCAGGGGAAGCAGAGAGTCAATCTGCAGTTTTTCGCCTCGCTAATACGGTCAAAAACAGGGCGAGAACGATCATTCCGCCCCCTAAAGCGCTGCTTTTAGTCAAAGATTCATGTCGGAAGAGCCATCCGTAAAAGGGGCCCGTCATCGGTTGAATTAAGATGAAGGCGCTCATTGCTGAGATGGGGAATCGATTCAGGAGCCAATACCAGAGTCCGAAGCCGAAAGCGGAACAGACCCCGCTGAGATAGACGAGGCACAAAACTCCATTGATCGTGAAATGCGGAGGGCGATGCCATGACTCCCAAAGGGCAAAGGGAACGAGCAGAGAGGAGCCAAGGAGCATCTCAAAAGCGGCGAGAGTAAGACCGGGATATTTCGCTGAGAGGCGCTTGCCGATGACGCTTGTGGTCGTTTCAATGCTGATTCCGAGGAGAGCTACCAGATTTGCAGTCGCCTGCCCCGCGATCATCCAAACCCCTAAGAGACCGAGGCAAAGCCCCAACCATTGTGAGGCGGCTAGTCTTTCGCGCAGAAATAGGACGGCGAAGAGGGAGATGAGCAACGGTTCGCAGGCGAAGAGGAGTGAGCCGTCCGTTGCAGAAGCCGACTGCATTCCGTTGTAGAAAATGCCGTAGGTGAGCGTGATTGCTAGGAAGCCGAGCAGAAATAGATTCGCTCGATCCTCTCTTTGAAACTTCCGGGGCCAGGTTCCCTGAGCTTTTGCGATAAAGAAAAGGAGAAGTCCTGCCGGAAGGAAGCGCAAT
>JAYVOT010000928.1:0-3663 GCA_043757795.1 Chthonomonadaceae bacterium
AGTAACGCTTGCCCTGCCCAAGTCCCAAATATTCGACCCGCCCTGCGGTATGCCCTGTGAACTTGACGACTCGCTTGCCTTCATCGACTGTGTCTAAACGAAGTCGAGCCACAGTCCAATTTTGAAAGCAGATCGCCTCCACGTCGTGCAGGTTTTGCCAGTCCGCCTTTATCTCGTTCTCATTGAACCCGAACTGATCGTACCCCTTGTCGGCGGAAGCTGCAGTCGGCTCAAGCGACTTGGAGATATAATACGTACCGACTTTTGGAAGCCGGGGGCGTTGTCTTCGCTCCTCGTTGACGTAGAGTTGATTGAAGTTCCAGGCGCCGCTCTTTACCTCAGGGAGAAGGGCGCGCCATCTGCCGTCAGCTCCGACCTTCCATTTTGTGATGCGAACTCCGCCGCTGATTAAAGGTACTTCGCTTGGAAACGCGGAAAACAACGTTGGGGCGAGGGTTGTGCCGGAGTCTTCCGGTAAGAGAAGGATCGGTTCCGAGATGGGATAGACTCCGCCCCGAAGTTGAATTCGGATCGGCTGCGCTCTCTTGTCGTCCCTCTGTCGCAGGGAGCGCGCCGTCGAAACCGCACGTTGTACAGTCGCGAGAGGTCCGTCGGATTTTGCGCTGTTCGGGGAGGGCAAACGCCCGCTCCAGACATCTTTGCCGTTAGGCGCAACATAGAGATCGGCTTTGTCAGCCTGAGCTTGCGCCGTCGCGAAAGTCATGGTCATGAAAATTGCTGTCAGCAAAAACGTTGATAAGTTCATTGTCGCTCTCCTATTGCCAATCCGGCATACCTGGCATCTGCAGGGAGATTTGCGTCAATCTCGCGGTTTGCAGCCGTGACGAAATTTTCACGACTCAATGGCGTGCGGGAGCCGTGCAATGAATTACACGGCTCAATCGCGTTCACTTTCGTCTCGGGCTGATGTTCGGCTCCGACCCTTCAGATCCTTCCTCACGGAAGGAAGCTGTCTTCGCCTATTGGGGGCGCTGCTTGTGCACACGTCTCCCGACGGGATTTGAACCCGTTGGATACGTGCACTGCAAGGCGCACCTCAGTGTCCATCGGACACGATGCGGGAAGAGTTGCGTCGGTATCGCTTCCGCGGGACGCCCAGTAATCAGCCAGGGTTTTTCATCCCCGGCTTAAGTCGCAGGTCGCCTAGTAATCTGCCAGGGGTTTTCACCCCCGGCAAATGATTCAAACCAGACCTCTAACCCCACTTGGAGTGGAAAGAACCCGGTTTGTCCACGCGCTCGTAGGTATGCGCGCCGAATAGGTCGCGTTGCGCTTGAATCAAGTTCGCAGGAGATCGTTCCCGTCGATAGCCGTCGTAATATGCGAGAGAGGAGGCGAAGGCGGGAACCGGAATTCCAGCGTAGGCGGCTTCCGCCACGACCTTGCGCCAACCATCCTGCCCTTTGCCTACGGCATCCGTAAAATAGGGGTCGAGCATCAGGTTTTCCAGATCAGGTTTCGCTACGAAGGCTTCCCGGATGCGATTGAGAAAGCGTGCGCGAATGATGCAACCGCCTCGCCAGATCGTCGCAATTTCGCCGGGGTTCAAATGCCATACATACTCTTTCGCCGCTGTCAACATCTGATCGAAGCCCTGCGCGTAAGCGACTACTTTCGAGGCATAGAGCGCGTCCCGAATCGCATTTATAAAGGCTGTTTTGTCGCCTGAAAATTTAGCGGTAGGTCCAGGCAGGATTTTCGAGGCGCGAACTCTCTGATCTTTGAGCGCCGAGACGCAACGTGCGAAAACAGCCTCGGTAATTCCGGTGACAGGGCTTCCAAAATCTAGCGCGGACTGCGAAGTCCACTTGCCCGTGCCTTTTTGCCCTGCTTTGTCCAGAACTGAATCGACCAGATAGCCGCCGGTTTCAGGGTCTTTCGTTTTGAAAATCTGGCAAGTGATCTCGATCAGGAAAGAGTCCAGGTCGCCTTCGTTCCACTGCGTGAAGACCTCGCAAATCTCTTCATTGGAGAGTCCCACAGCGTTTTTGAGCAGGTCGTAAGCCTCCGCTATCAGTTGCATGTCCGCATATTCAATGCCGTTGTGAACCATCTTCACGTAGTGTCCGGAGCCGCCTTCGCCGATGTAGGCGCAACAGGGAGCGCCGTCCACTTGAGCAGCGATCTTAGTGAAGATCGGTTTTACGACCTCATACGCCGCGGTAGAGCCGCCCGGCATGATGCTCGGACCGTTCAACGCTCCTTCTTCGCCGCCTGAAACGCCCGTTCCGAGGAAGTAGAAACCGTCCGCCTCCACCTCTTTGATACGGCGTTGCGTGTCCGTAAAGAGAGAGTTTCCTCCGTCGATGAGAATGTCCCCTTTGCTAAGATACGGCTTCAATTCCGCTATCACAGCGTCCACGGGACCGCCTGCCTTCACCATCATCATGATGGCGCGCGGGGTCTGCAACGCCGCCACGAAAGAAGCGGTGTCGGTCGAACCGGTGAAATCTCCTTCAGAGCCGTGCTCTCGCATGAAGTCCGCCGTCTTCTCCGCAGTTCGATTGTGTACTGCGATCGGGAAACCCTTGTGCGCCACGTTGCGAGCAAGGTTCTGCCCCATGACCGCCAAGCCTGTCAAACCGAAATTCGGTTTTGCCAAAATGTTCGTTCCTTTCCGAAATCGAATTTCATGAGATTGCCTCAATGGCGCTTTTTGAAATCCGAATTGCGTTCTAAAATAGAATAGAATATCCTTCATATTCCGCCAGATGAGACCCTTTTCCTGCCGAAATTTTCAGGAATCGGTTCTAAATTTTATCGACAATTCAATCGCTCGTAATGCTTCTTTCATGTCACCCTGATTTTTACAGCCGAAAATAAGGAAGAAGACAAAAATAAAAACACAACCCATTGAACGCTCAATGGGTTGTTGGAATGAAACTTGCAGAAAAGAGTTCGAAACCTGCATTTAGTTCGACAGCTATGATTGAGATGAGTGTTTGGATTGCCGATTTGAAAAAATTGGCAACTATTCACCTCACCCCCCAACCCCATATGCGTTAACTTAAGGATTTTGAAGCCCCGCCAATTGGGAGTCTCACTTAAATTGCGCCCCCGGCGCGCTTGAAAATAACTTGCGGCTTAAGTTAACGCATATGGGGCATGGGTGTGAGGTGAATAGTTGAATAATCAGGTTTACTGCAGCGTGTTCTGTTCACTGAAGTTATCGTCATATCCATAATAGACAGCCCCTGGAATGCCGAAAGTGCCTGCTGCTTTAATGCTCTGAGTACCCGACATGGAGACATCGCGAGCTATGACTGAACCATTGAATTGACCGTTTCCTGATACGGATACGGAGCTCGTACTGCCATTGTAGGCATAGATGCTGCAATCCACTTCGGAACCGCCGCTCAAACTGAATCCGCCCGTAGTCGCAACGTAGATTTTGACAGCGTTTGCCGGAGTGGTCGCAGGTGAAACGAACGATTTGCCGCCGCTCATTGAAATTCCTCCGCTGCTGCCGCTTGGTCCAAACCATAGGTTGATGGGGCCGTTCGTGTTGTCAAAGTTTACAACCCAGTTTCCACTCATAGAGATGCTTTGAAGATAGTAGTTGGCGCCGCCGGCTTTTCCATAGAAATTGACCGAGCCATTACCGCTCTTGCTAATGTTCAATGTAAGCGGCGTTGAACCTCC
>JAYVOT010000929.1:0-3653 GCA_043757795.1 Chthonomonadaceae bacterium
TTTTGTGTCCAGAGGCGGTTCTCCGGGCATCCTGGAAGGGTGAGTTTTTCGGAACAGATTTTCTATCGAATACTTTCACAGCCCCTAAATTCCCGGTCTGGGCGGCGTTCCGACGTATGTGCTTCGCACATGTGAAACCACGAATTGTGAATCTCAGGAATGAATTCCTAGGACCAAACTTGACGAAATTGGATATCGTAAGAGTATGGGATATTGAAATCGAATTTGAGGCGGTAAGATTGGATATATTAGTTCGATGAGACTCTCCTTCCTTGCATTTTAGAAATGAAGTCGAATGTTCAAAACTCCAAGAATATACCACTGGAAGGTATAATCAAACTAAATCTTTTTCGGGAGAGTTTGTGACGATCATCTATCAAGTGAGACTATTCAACGGGCCAGTTATAACAAGCGCCTCCGGAATGGAAACGAAGCGGTTTCGATCGCATAAAGTCGGAGCGTTGTTGGCGTATCTCGCACTGAATCTGGGCCGTCCCTGCCCACGCGAGGAACTATACGAAGCGCTCTGGCCCGAAGAGGACGCGACCCTTGCTGCGAACCGTTTTCGGGTGACCCTCGCCTCCCTGCGCAAGCAGTTGGAGCCTGGCTCAATTGCCTTCGGAACTGTTCTAGATGTCTCCGAGCCGGGGAGAGTGCGCCTGCGAGCGGAGACGGTCTCTTGCGATGTGGCGGAGTGTGATCGACTCCTTCGCGTCGGCAAGAACAAAGAGGCAGCCATTCTGATTTTGGGCCCCCTCCTGCCCGGCTTTTATGAGGACTGGGCGCTCGACCAACAAATACGATTTCAACTCATCGCAGACGACTTGCTAGCCTACGCCACTCCCTCGCCTCACCGAAACACTTACGACTCCCCAATAGAGATAGAAGAGCCCCCGCCGAAGCCTTCTACTCCTTCAATGCCGACTCGAAATCGCTTCCTACCCCTCTATCTCACTCGGTTCTTCGGAAGGGAGTCAGAACGCCGAACACTGTTAGAACAGCTTGAGTCGAATCGACTGGTGTCGCTGATAGGGATGGGAGGAATCGGGAAGACGCGACTAGCGACAGAGACGAACCTGGACTGGAAGGGAGATTCGCTCTTTGTGTCGCTAGTCCCGCTTTCAGACTCTTCGTCGCTCTACCATACAGTCCTGAAATCTCTGGAGGTTTCTCCGCATACGGACAGCCCATTGCTTGAACAGATCATCCGAGTTCTCAATCGGAGAGGCGAGTTGGTTCTCATTCTGGACAATGCAGAGCATCTCATCGAAGCGGTCGCTGAAATGGCGATCCAACTTCTTGAAGGCGTATCCAAGTTGCGAATTCTTGTGACGAGTCGCCAGAGACTAGATATTCCCGGCGAAACTGTCATTCTGCTGGCTCCTCTGAAATCCCCCGAAATTTCCGGCTCTTTTGAGAGACTGATGGAGTTTGATGCAGTCTCCCTCTTCACAGATCGTGCGAAAAACGCTCGCCCCGATTTCGACCTCACCGTCAAGAATTCTCAGTCCGTGACGGAAATTTGCAGACTTTTGGAGGGACATCCCCTCGCTTTAGAGCTTGCCGCAGTGCGAATCACCTCGCAGACCCCACAGCAAATCGCTCTCTCATTGAAAAAACGTCTGACAGACCTAAAAACGAAACAACATGGCGTCTCGCCGCGACATCAATCGATCGTCGCAGTGATTCAAGCCAGTCTCGATCTGCTTTCCGTGGAACAACGAGATTTTTTCTTAGCTCTGTCCGTCTTTCAGGGCGGTTGGACCATCGAGGGAGCGAAGGCGGTCACGCTTTGCGACAAAGCGGAAGAGTATCTGAACCATCTGACAATCTCCTCCTTAATCGGGGCGCAGGAGGCGGAGGATCTTGGATCGATGAGATACTCGATGTTGGAAACCCTGAAACAGTTCGCTTCCGAGAGACTGTCGCCGGAAAAGCGCAAAACCTATCTCGAGCGCCACACCCTTTTCTTTATCACTATCGCCGAGCGAACTAACGAAGAAGACTTTCGGGTGATGGTTCAAGCGGAAGAAGAGCATGAAAATTTACTGTCTGCCTTGAACTGGAGTTTGAGAAGCGACCGAGGAAAAATCTATCGGTTGTTGTGCGGAATATTGAATCATTGGGGCAACAGCGGTTATCACAGGCTCGCGCTCGAATGGATCGCCCGGGTGAACGAGGACGTTGAAATTTTTTCATCAGACCTCTATCAGGGAATCTTTCGAATCTATCTGGATGTCGGCAGATACGACGATGCGGAAAAAATAGTCCGGCAGGCGATGGAAAAAGTGCAAGATTCTCTGCTCCCAGCCTGGTCTCAAATTTGCCTCGGCGTCATTCGCGACCGACAAGGAAGATGGGATGAAGCGATAGAATTCAGTCTGAATGCGCTCCGAGAAGTGCGAATTCTGGAGGGCGACTATCACGAAAGCAGTTTGTATGTCAGGCTCGTGCACTCACATTTGGCGGAAGCTTTCAACAATCGAGCTATTTACGCGCCTGATCTCATTCGATCTGAATCGGATTTTAGAGAGGCGGAGACCTATGCAAGAGTCGTTTTCGCAGACATCGATGAGAACAGCCGACTATATTCTTCTTACCACTGCTTGTTGATGAACTCTCTGTGGGGTCAAAACCGCGAAGCGGAAGGAGATGAATGCTTCGTCATTGCCCTGCGTACCGCGCTTATCCACAAGCATTACACCAGCCTTATGAATGTGATGGAAGCAGGAGCATTCCGATTTGTTGAAAAAGGGGAACTGCGGGAGAGCGTTCGCTTCTTCTCGGCAGTCGCGATGGTGCACGAAAAAATGGGATACCATTCACCGCTTCATATTGAGGCGCGCACTCGCCAGCGGCTCGCATCGCTTCGAGAGAGACTTGGCGTCGAAACCTTTGACCGCGATTGGAAAATCGGAATAAATACTCTTTGCGAAACCCTCGTATCCACTACGATAGAGACTATTTTCCCCCGCAAAAAATACCTGAACTATTCGGATTTGCCCTTGATTGCTCACTGATTCCCGCCAATTAACGCTTCCTCCTCATAATCGTTAATGTCTGGCTAACGCCTCCTGGATAGAATGTAGCATCGGTGTGATGAATTGATGTCGCGCACATCATCCGAACGCTGAATGTTCAAATTCAGCTCTTTTTGACGAGGAGAATATGATGGATCGGAAGTTTTGCAACAAAAAAGGATCTCTCTGTGCGCCCGCTCTGCTTGCACTGGGGTTGGGGCTATGTTTCGCATCCCCTGCATCAGCTCAACTCTATGGCCCGGGCAGCGCTTCGTTGAGCGACTACGCTTTTCTCTCCGCAGGCAATATCAGTGCCGACGGCTCGGGGAATATCTCCTCGCTTCCATTTTCTTTCGACTTTAGCCCGACCGGAAGTTTCGTGACGGCGACAGGCAGTCACTCTTTCACAGGAAAAAACAGTCAGGGCGCAACTCGGACAATGACGCTTAGCGGGACTGCTAAAGCAGTTGCGGAGTACGGCACGTTGCACGCTTACGCTCAGGCGACCCTCGTGAATCCCTACTATAACGCATCCAACAACCCGTACTACACAGGAGATGGACCCGGCGGTGTGAGAGACCAGACCGGCTCGCCTCAATATTTAGTATCGGTAGGTTCCTCTACTTTTCAGGA
>JAYVOT010000930.1:0-3641 GCA_043757795.1 Chthonomonadaceae bacterium
CTGGCAAATGACCCTGAGAAAAGGCTAACGATGTCCTTTGCAGGTAGAGAGATCGCTGAAAAAAAATTTGACGCTAGAAGGAACTACGGCATGATTTTCGATTTGCTCAGAGGAATTGTTAAAGAAATTTAGTTTATTCTCAAATTCCGGAACAAAATTGAAATCCTACAACGTATGACTGAAAGAAACCATAAATTGAGAGTATTGATGCTGATACCTAGCGTCGTAAAACGCAATATCGCAGACGCCACTTTGAGAAATGAACATCCTATGATGGACTATTTCATGTTGCAGGAGGCTTTAGGAGCGGACATTATCGACTATGCGTCGCTCGAATCCGAAGCTCATCCAAGATTGGTCCGATTGGCGCAGCGGGCAGGCAGAGATACGGCGCTTGCAGCTCTGGGCTATACCAAGCGCAATGAATATGACGTCATCTTTTCAAATGGAGAAAACGTCAGCATTCCGCTCTCATTTTTCTTTAAAGGGCACCGAAGAAGACCCTTTCATGTTTTGATAGGGCACAGAGTCTCTCCTCGAAAAAAGAGACCTTTTTTCAAATTGTTGCACCCTCAGATGGACGCGATTTTTCTCTACTCTAGCGCGCAACTTAAATTGGCCGTCAAAGAATTGGGGATTCCAGACTCGAAATTGCATCTCATTCCATTCCACGCGGACAGTGATTTCTATCGCCCTTCCGCTTCTTCGGACGCGTCCCGGAAGATGATTTGCAGCGCAGGATTGGAATGGAGAGACTATCCGACTCTTATTGAAGCGGTTACGGGTATGGATGTCGAGGTCTGTCTTGCCGCGGCTAGCCCCTGGAGCAAGCACAAGAACGAAACGGAGAAGAGGACGCTTCCCCCTAATGTGTCTGCGAGAAGATACGAGTATAAAGAGCTTAGAAAACTTTATTCCGACTCGCGTTTTGTGGTAGTTCCTCTCTATGAAAATGACTTTCAAGCGGGGATCACGACTATCCTGGAAGGAATGTCGATGGGAAAAGCGATCATAACCTCCAAAACTAGCGGACAGATCGACACAATACGTCATGGCGAGAACGGGCTTTATGTTCCGCCGGGCGATCCTGTCGCATTGAGAGAAGCGATACTCCACCTGCTTGAGCGACCGGACGAAGCTGCTAGAATGGGCGCTCAGGCGAGATTGGATATCGAGGAGAGCATGTCTCTCAAACACTGGGCAAGCAGAATTTCAGGGGTCATTCGCTCGGTAAACGGCGTTCAAGCTCTGGTTTAGCGAATTATTGGGAACGATTTTTCGCGAGCTGTCACTTCATATCCGACAAGTTTGCAGTGAGGGCAAGGGAGCCTTTGCCGTACAAAAGGAATGAAAATCCCTGCATTCCCTTGTTCAATATTTTATCAAAGTTTCAACGCATTCAAGGCGAAAGTAGCGATTGGAGCGCGACGAGCGCATACGCCGCCTGAAGATTGAATGAAGTCCCCCTGTTTGAAAGGATAACCCTATGCGTTATTTGACGCCGATACTGGTAATTCTCTTGCTTGCATCATTGATCGCAAATGGCGTAATGTACGCCAAGTGGCGTAGTCACAGAGCGATATTCACGGTGAATGGCGTGGGCGTGAGCAAATTGGAGCTGGAAGGCTACCTGGAACAGACTTTCGGCCCTCAGTTCAAAATGCTTATGACCCGCAGAATTCTAATAGACGATGCGGCTAGAAAAGCGAAACTCGATCCGTCGGAAGCTGAAGTTCAGGAACAGTATGATCAACAAAAAGAACTCGATTACAAATTCGCGAATCTAGTTCGATACAACCCTTGGCTCGCTGACGAGAAAAAAAGAGAAATTCGAGAAACTATTGAAGCGAATCGTCTCCTAACCAAGGACATTCCTGTCTCTGAAGACGAGATCAAGCAGGAATATGCCGCCAATCCCGCCCGTTTCGATACGCCCGCCAAAGCGCACACGAATATGGCGATCATCCTGAACGAAGGCGTGACAAACGACATCATGAAACTTCTCGAAACGAAGGGGACTCCTGTGAAACCCGCCGCCATTATGGACAATTACCGTAAAGACGTGGTGTTCATCGGGTCGGATTACGTGATGACGATTCCGGAAACGGAGAGCGCCAAAGCGATTTTCAACATGAAACCGAACGACGTAAAACTTTTGGATCCTCTTCAGGATCTTATCTCGCAAGGCGCCAAAAAGACGATAGTGAAACTTCTGGACATAGTTCCGGGCAAGAAAGCTGATTTGAACGACAAGAAAACGCACGATAAAGTGCGTATGTCGGTCGCTGCAAAAAGAGGCGTCAACATCCAAGAACTGCTTTCCGATCTATGGGCGAACTGCAAGTTCGAGAGCGAAGAGCCGAACGACAAGACGAATATCGAGATGCAGATGTTCCCGACACGACTTCGAGGCAATAAATAGGGCGGTTTATCAAGTGGAAAGCGAGTCATCAAGTCATGGGCGACAACACTAAACGAAGCTGGGCAGGTAGCGTCTTATACCTGCTTCCTCTTCTGGCAGCGATTGCATTGATGATCTATCTCTATCAGGGGACTTTCTACTGGTGGTGGTATGAGTGGACATGTCCCGGCAGCTTTTATGCGCATGCATTGTTCGTGCCGTTCTTCGTTGGGGTAATGATTTGGCGGAACAGAGATAAAATGTTGTCCGCCGAATGGAAACCATCCTGGACCGGTATCCCGCCGCTTATTTTCGGCATGATGCTGATGATATTAGGACAACGTTCCGATGTGACGACCGTACAGTCATTCTCTTTCATGTTCATGATGCTTGGGTGCGTGATGCTAGTCTGGGGCACGGGTAGAACTAAGAAAATACTTTTTCCACTCTTCTTCGTACTTATGATGATGCCGCTAATTCCTGATCAATTGATCAACTCCGTGGCTTTTCCAATTCAGATCGCTTCAGCGAGAATCGCTACCTTCCTTTTGAATATGATGACTCTGCACTCAGTCCGGCAGGGAACTGCGATCGTGATGGACAGCTACAAACTCTCAGTCGAGTTGCCGTGCAGCGGCTTCAAAACATTGGTATCATTGCTCACTTTCACAGCAGCGTTCGCTTATCTTGTAGAGGGTTCCTCCTGGAAAAAATGGACACTCTTCTTCTCTACGATTCCGCTGAGCCTTTTCATCAACGCCTTGAGGATCACTTTCATTGGGATTGTAGGAGAGTTGATTAGCTCGAAAGCGGCTTCCACTTTTCATGACTACAGCGGATTCATCGTTCTCATTCTGGCCTTCATGTTTCTCTTCAACTTTGCTAGAGTTTTGAGGTGCAAGAGTTTCCTGGGAATGCCGCTCGAAGAGGATGATCCGAAAAATCCTCAGGGAGGCAAATCGAAGCATGATCTTGATCTTGAGCCGAGAGGGCCGCAAACTCCCTGGTGGAAGCCCATTGTTTCCTGGAAGCCGACAACTGCTCAACTCAGAAGAGTGACTCCTTTCGTAATGGCGATCAATGCAGTGTTTCTTCTGACGCTTGCCGTTCAAACCTATGTAGTCAAGCCGATTATTCCAAAGCCGCCGCTCGGCACGACGCAAGTTCCTCGGGAGTTCACTGCTCCGAACGGAGTCGTTTATAAAGCCGTAGACAGTCCTGAATATGATAAACTCACCAA
>JAYVOT010000931.1:0-3636 GCA_043757795.1 Chthonomonadaceae bacterium
CGAAAATGGAGCGAATATTAATGAACGCTTACAAAAGCGTGCGAGATATGGCTAGAGAGCACGATTGCGAAATGCGCCTGGCGGCTCACCTCATCGCAGTCAAAAGAGTCGCTGACGCAACTGCTCTCAGAGGCATTTTTCCCTGATGCGAGCGAGTCGCGATCCGAGGACGATTGAGTTGTCGAGGCGCTTCATTTTGGGGAAGTTTCTTGCGATTTTCTTCGTACAATTTGGAATCTTCCTCGGTTGGTTCAACTTACGAAAGATCGCTTTGAGGGTATTTCGCCCTTTTTTAACTGCATGCGCAAGACTTTCGTACCTTGCTTTCGATAAGACGTTTACGAAGATGCGATTGCATCTAATGTTGAGGTATCATTAGATACTGGAATCTCAAAATTCCTCATTGGATAGAGTGATTGCGCTAAACCAACACTCTTCAACGCTTGGGATGACGATTTGCGCTAATAGCGTCTCTTGCACTAACTCTTCAAGTTCGAGGAACACAAGTGTCGCTAATCAGCCTTATGAAAGAAGATGTGAGAACAGTCTTCGCCAAAGATCCTGCGGCGAGGTCGTTGCTGGAGGTGTTGACTTATCCCGGGCTACACGCACTCTGGGCGCATCGACTCGCGCATGTCATTTGGCTACGAAACGGCAAATTCGTTGCTCGGCTCATTTCGCAAATCAATCGTTTTTTCACTGGAATCGAGATTCATCCCGGCGCTTCAATCGGTCGGCGCTTTTTCATTGATCACGGCATGGGGGTCGTTATCGGCGAAACCTCTATTATCGGCGATGACGTTCTGCTTTACCATCAGGTGACTCTCGGGGGAACCGATCTGCAAAAGGCGAAACGCCACCCGACGCTCGGCAACGGGGTTTTGGTTGGAATGGGAGCGAAAATCCTCGGCGATATCGTGATCGGAGACGGTTGCAAAATAGGCGCAAACGCAGTCGAAAATAAGAATATACCCGCCAATTGCACGGTAGTAGGAGTTCCGGGAAGAATTATTCGTCGAGATGGCGAGAGGATCGAAGAGGATCATTCCGCACAGGTCATGGACAACTATATCAACCGTGCTGACCCGCAATACTCATCAATCAAAGAGATGCGCCAGAGGTTGGAACAGCTTGAAGAGCATGGGGAAAAACTAGAAGCCCTCATTCAAAAGCTGGAGGAGCACGAGGGTTTGCACAGAACTCTCGAAGGATTGCCGCCTAGAGTGCATCATCGTCCCTATCATTTCCAGGACGACGACGAGGATGAATTGGATTTTGAGAAAAAATAGAGTTTTCATTTAACGCGCCAGATACAGGATGTTTCAGCGCATCGGGACTATCAGTAAAGGCAATACCAAAAGTGTCGGTAACAACTCCTACAACCCAAACGGCGACTCAGTTGCCCGTAAAAAAAATTTTAACGATTTCGTCTTTTGTCCTTGTCGCCGCTGCCGCAGGTGTCGTGGGGGCAATGGCGCGTATTCCTGACGGACAGATAGCGCCCGGCGTCCATATCATGAACCTCGATCTGAGCGGAAAAACGCTCGTAGAGGCTAATACCGCTCTTGAGCAATGGAGCGTAGAACGCGGAAAAACCAAGTATGCATTGCGATTCGCACCGGAAACCGGCATAAAGAAAAAATGGACTCCCGAAGCGGAAAAAATCGGGTTGGGAATTGACGTTGCGGCAACGACTGATGCGGCAATGAAGGTGGGACACGACAATTTGCTCGGGCAAGTCACTAGCCTCGTCACAGGTAGAAAAAAAGTGCAAGTTCCTCCAGTGGTGAAGCTTGACGAGGCGAAATTGAAAACCTACCTCATGAAACAGATCACGACCGACATCACCCAAAAACCGAAAAACGCGCAGTTCGTTCTGTTGTCCGGCGGGGGATTCGGCACAAAACATGAGGTGAACGGAATTTCACTCGATCTTGAAAAGTCGCTCTCAACCGTCAAACAAGATTGGGTATCGACGCAGGGAGGCACAATTCAAAGAGAAGCTTCTCAAAAAGCGCCCCTGCCCTCCTCCGTAATACCTGCTTCCGAAGGAAAGCCCTCAGAGAAAACGGAAACCGCCCCGCCTGCAACGACCGAGAAAAAAGAGGAGGTTCCGAAAACAGACGATACGCCCTCAACATCGATGGTCGCTTCGGAGTCTCCGGAATCCATTCTATTCGCTAAAGTCGTCAAGCCTGAAATTGTCTTTGAAGACATCAGCCAAATTGACACTCTTTTAGCTTCTAAGACCTCTTATGTAGGTGGAACTTCCGACAGACTGAACAATATCCGGGTCGCAGCAAGTCATATCAATAAGACTCTTTTGAAACCGGGTCAGATTTTCTCATACAACACGACTGTGGGTCCGCGCAATGAAGACACCGGCTTTCGCGAAGCGCCCATTTTAATCGCAGGTCGGCATGACAAAGGCATCGGAGGCGGCATCTGCCAGACTTCCGGCACGCTCTTCAACGCGGTGCTGAAGTCCGGTTTGAAAATCGTTCATCGCGAACCGCATTCGACTACCATCGCCTACCTGCCAAGAGGATTGGACGCGACTGTTTCGTACGGTTCCATCGACTTTCAATTTCAAAATAATACTGCAGCTCCAGTGTACCTACAAGCTTCACTGAACGGCAGAACGCTCTATTTTGCGCTATACGGCAAGAAGGTACCTGGTCGCGAAGTCTCTCTCGTCCAAACATCTTTCTCTTCACAGCCTGCAGGATCATATACAGAAAGGGACTCCTCCCTTCCCGCGGGCCGACATGTAATGAAAGAACACGGCGCGAACGGCTACAATATCACCTGGGTGAGAGTCATCAAAGAGAACGATCAAGAGGTCAGCCGCGACGTGATTCATTCCAGATATCGCCCTGTGCCGGCAGTCGTTCTCGTTGGAACGAAATCGAGACCAAAGCCGAAGAAATCGGTTTCCGCCCTTCTCGCTCCAACTGAAGGCGCTACGCCGCCCTCGGCTCCCTCCGGAGGAACCAAACTCGAATAGGACGTTCCGCTTTGACCTGCAGAGTCCTCTCATCTCTCTACGTTTGCGTAAATACCGGTCCCGTCGTAAAAACGGGGAGGACGACTATGTCCTCCTCCTCACCCCTCAGAGCAACACCTGTTTGAAATATTGAAGTACTAAATTTTCATCCTCTTAGGAGATTAACGACGCATGAATTTATTTCGCGGCTTTATGGGTCGCTTTTCCCGCGACATGGGAATAGACCTGGGAACCGCAAACACTCTCGTCCATGTTCGCGGACGTGGAATTTTACTTCGTGAACCGTCTGTCGTCGCGATCGACAGTGAAACGAAAAAAGTTCTCGCCGTCGGTGAAGAGGCGAAAATGATGCTGGGTCGAACTCCCGGGACTATCCTCGCAATACGCCCCCTCAAAGACGGCGTCATCGCGGATTTTGAACAGACCGAACGCATGATCCGCTACTTCATTGATAAAGCTCACCGCAGAACTTTTTTCAATCATCCGCGAGTGGTTGTCGGGGTTCCTTCCGGCGTCACGGAAGTTGAAGAGAGAGCGGTCAAAGAGGCGGCTAGAAAAGCCGGAGCGAAAGAAGCCTATACTATTGAAGAGCCGATGGCAGCCGCTATCGGCGCAGGCCTGCCCGTCGC
>JAYVOT010000932.1:0-3635 GCA_043757795.1 Chthonomonadaceae bacterium
ATGATGTAGTTTTTATTAGCGCCATGTTTCAGCAAGACCCGAACTACCTCCGGATTCCCCACGGTGCAGGCTGTGATGAGCACAGGTCTCGAGTTGTAAGGGTTTTTTTCCGGATGCAGGAGCGCATCGATCAAATCCATTAGGCTCTTTGGGGCGACATTCGATTTCCCGACTAGCCTATTTGGATCCGCTCCCCACTTCAAAGTCGAATCAAGTTTTGACGGCTCACCCATTTGTATCGCCAGCAGCATTTCTTGATTGGTCTGCTCTCGCCTTAAGACAACGAAGATAAGGGAGACGACGATGAGTAGGAAGACGAGGAAAAAAAGCCTTATCCTTTTTGACTTAGCAGGTCGGTTTTTGGTTTCAATTGTCTCTTTCATCACGAGAGCAACTCCTTTGAAAGCAAACGATGAGATTCCCGTCTAGATCGGGAATGCGCGATAAGTCTGAATTCCCAGGACTGAGCCATAGATCGCCCATACGCTGCCTGTGATGTAGTCGCCAAGAATCAACCCGATGAAGAAGGGAATCCAGGCGCGATAGGTCTTCATACCGCCATATCGAATCACCAACATTTTCACAACCCAACCGACCAGCGTCGCGCACCAGAGCCAGTTCATCGTGAAGGTCCCGGCGACGGCATAGCCTATCGGGTGAAAGGGCCACCAGGGGAATCTTTGTCGCAGGAAGATCAAGACTCCCGTCACGATCATTCCGATTCCAACGCCCTGCAGGCGAGAATAGTCCGGCTTTACGGAGTTGTCTATCCACTCTTTGATCGTGCGCCAGGGGACGTTGCCCTGATCGGTTCGCCAACTGTTGACTGTGGCGGACGCCGCTCCGTAATGGTAGTAGCAAGTGAGAATAGCAACCCAGGAGGAGAGCGCCCCGACGACGACTGCGATCATGATGACCAGCGCGACGTGTTTGAGGTTCATGCGAACCGTATCGCCGATTTTCATTCCTTCCAGGTGATTCGGCATTTCCGTACAACGATAGTCGAGATCATGCCAGAGCAACATGTTCAGACCGACCTGACTTGAAAGGGCGAACCCATGCGTCCCAAATCCGGCTTTCATCAGTTCATGCGCGTTCATGTCCGGTCCAAACCCCCATGGCAGTCCGGCTTCCGCCCGAATTCGCGTGAAAGTGAGCACATACAGATAGAAGATACCGTAAAATAGAATCGGAACCCACCAGTCCATCCCGATCAACATGCCGAAGGCTTCCAACATGAGCAACCCCGCCACTCCGCCCAGAATGGCCAACCGATAGGACATCGGCTCGTTGCTGTCCTCCACTTCCCATTGTTTGCGCGCTCGCCTAGTTTTGGAAGAGAACGCATATTTTATCATCTCCGCGAACTGCTTTCGGAGTCCGTAAAGCGCAAAGAGAGCTACTCCGATAAACGCCCCTGCGGACTGCTCCGGGACGTATGGCATTCTGGAAGCGGCGGCGCTCGCTCCTGCGTCATGATAGCCTAATCCAGTCGCCAAAACGTTTTCGCCGCGAGAGAAAAGGAAGAAAAACCAGAGCGAGAAGGAGACGTCGAGAGGCAAAAAGTAAGTGAGTCCGATGACTAACGGATAGAATGAGAGCTGTAACCCCCCTACTCCGTTCCAGGGCGGATTCGTGAAAAGAGGAGTAATGTCCAGCCTGGGATCGCTTGGTTTGATGGGCAGAAAGGGGATGCTTGGAAAAAGATAGTTCAGGCTTGCAAGAGATTCCAGAACGACCGGAATGAGAAATCCCAGCCACAAAGCGCGGCTATTGAAAGTCTTGCCGGAACCTCCGTCTTTGGTGAGTTCCAGTGGAAGTTGAACGATAGGGAAACTAAGACGCTCCTTGTCCATCCAACTTTTTCGGATCAGTACGTTCAGGCAGAGCATAACCCAGATCATGACCGTTATGTAGCACGTCCAGACGAAAATAGGCGCAAGCCAGCCCTGGATATGTTCAGGAACCCAAAAATTGCTTTGCCCGATGTAGAAAGCCTTCGTGACTTTCGCATCCGGCAATAACCAGGGTTTTACCAGAGGGAGAATTTTTTCTTTCCAACCGTTTTCCGGAGTGGAGTAGTAAAAAATATTGCCTGTAAAAGTGTTGAGGAACTGCATCCGCCCGATGCCGGAGATGCCGATGGAGCAGGTCTGCATGATGTAGACATACATGAGTTCCGCCTGAGTAAGCGCCGCTTTCGGGAAAAAACGCTTTAGAAACAGGTTCAACATGAGCAAAACGAAAAGGGCGAAAACGACTGCGATTATCAGCGACATCGCAGCGAGATCAGTTGCCTGCGCTACGATCTCCGTGTATTCGTTCCAGAAGCACATGACTGGAATTAGAAGCGTTCCGACGATGAGCGCGCGAGGAGTGATGCCTTGAAGCCCAGGCTTCTTCGGTTGGGGCGAATTCGCATCACTCACAACAGAACTTTCGTCGCTCTCCGAAATATCCGTCAAAAGCAACTTCTCAGGCTGCATTGCCAATTGGAACTTTCCTTTCCAGTTGCAGATTTTAATGACTCTGCAAAAGTCAATATACTTGCTCTCAGGTTAGAGCAGTTTCATCATTTTATGCGTTTGAGGAATGACTCGCACTTCCGCAAGTCTTCGTGAAGCCATTGCGTGCAACTCGATCATTCGAGAGGGTAAAACAGGCGTCATTTCAAAACCGAACGGCGTTACAGGTTGCAAAATGAGCGGAATACTTGAATCCACTGCTTCGATGATCTCAATAACGTCTTGCAACTCATCATTTGTCGTTCTTGAAGTCGCCACGAATTTCCCGTAGACGCAGGTTTCGCGAGCGATTTCGAGAAACTGCTTGTGTCGCGTTTTCGTCTCTTCGCGAGACATACCCGTGGAAGTCGGGGCTTTGAAATCCATCGAGACGAAATCAATCGACGATGTCAGCTTTTTCATGTGACCGGGAAGCATCCCGTTGGTCTCTAAAAAGACTTTTAGTCCTAATTTTTTAACATCCGGAATCCACTTGACTAAAAAATCCGCGTGCAGAAGAGGCTCGCCTCCGGTGATTGAAAGCGAATGATGTGGTTCCGAAAGATATCCGCTGACAATCTCAGTCAGAACATGGCTGGGAACCAGGCTGTCTATAGTTCGAAATCTCCAACTTCCCGGCTCGGTTTCTACACGACAGGCATGCGGCGTTCCGCTCTCCTTCAAAGTTTCCGGGCTGTCGCAGTAGGTGCAACGCAAATTGCACCCGTAGGTTCTTACGAAAATCTGTCGATGCCCCACAAGGATCCCCTCCCCTTGAATGGAGGAGAAAATCTCCACAAGTCGAATTGAAGGATCGGCGCTCTTAACGATCAGTTTGTTCTCCGTCAGCGACAAGTTGCAGTTTCTTTCATAAATCTGGACTTTAGCCAATTAGGATTGTCTCGCCGCGAGTTGGGCCATAAGTTTCTCTATCATAGCTTGATTGTCGTCCGCTCGTCGCTTTTCCGCCTGAGCGATGTCTCGTTCCTCGTCCGCTCGCTGTTTTTCAGCTTCAGCTCTTCGCTTTTCAGCTTCAGCTCTTCGCTTTTCCGCTTCGATTTGGGAGGACTGCATCTCAATAAACTCGTTGGATTCTCGCAACCGCTTCAGTACGCTTTTCGTCTTGGGATC
>JAYVOT010000933.1:0-3633 GCA_043757795.1 Chthonomonadaceae bacterium
TAAGTTGAACGTCATGAACCCCGCAACGAAAACGCACCTGATGGGCGTTGCGACAAAATGGCTGACAGAGGCGAAGGCGGACGGGTGGCGCCTTGATGCTGCGGACGAAATCGTTCACCCGTTCTGGAAAGAGTTTCGCACAAAAGTGAAAGCGGCGAATCCGAACGCATTCATCCTCGGCGAGATCTGGGGAGATGCGACTGAGTGGATGAAAGGCGACGAGTTCGATTCTGTGATGAACTATCGGTGGCGACAACTCGCTCTCGATTTCTTTTGCTACAACAAGCTCACGACCAAGCGATTTGTTGACGAGCTGACTCGCCTGAGAACGGACTACCAACCGGCTTCGCAAAATGGAATGTTCAATCTGCTCGGCAGTCACGACACGGAGCGATTGACGACCCTATTTATGAGAGAAGCGAGTCGTTCGACCGGTGATAAAACATCCGAGTTAGACAGAAAAGTCTCCTATTCCAACCTTTTAAAGATGACGGTTTTATTTCAAATGAGCTATCCTGGAACTCCCTGCATCTACTATGGCGATGAAGTGGGGTTGGAAGGCGGAAGAGATCCGGACGAAAGACGATGCATGGATTGGACGGAAAAGAGCTGGGACAAAAGTTTGCTTGCTTGCTATCAAAAATGCGTCGCTCTAAGACAAACGCATCCCGCGCTTCGTAGAGGAAACTATCGTACGCTTTTTGCGGAAAAAGGTAAAGGCATTTTCGGTTTTGTCCGCAACTTCGAAGACAAAAGTCAAAAGGAGAAGGTAATCATTCTTTTCAATCGCAGTTCGAGACCTGTGAAGGCGATGCTCCCAAAATCCGAAGTCTTAAACGGAAAAATCAAAGAACTTATGCGTTCCCGCGGAGACTCTTTAAGCCGGATTGACGGTGCCGCAGTAGAGATTGCAGCCTACGAGGCAGTCGCTCTCTCGATCGAATAAGACTACTGAGACATATACGAACGGGCTGAACGCACATTGTGCTTGACTGCATCTTACGCGCGGGCGGACTATTTAGTCTCAACCTACGGAGTTAGGTCAGTCCCCTCAAGAAAAGCAACCTGCATTATTCCAACGTCTCCTCAGACGGTACGCGACTTGGATTTCAATGCCGTTCAATGTTTCTGAGATATGCTATAATTTGAATATGAATGAGCGAGATTTCGTAGAAAAAAAGAGACGCGATTGGGACAGACTAGCCGAGCTGGTAGAGCTTGCGAACGGCTTGAAGGGTCCGCGGGCATTGGATCGCGAAGAAGTGCGAGAACTGGGTCCCCTCTATCGGCGCGTTTCGACTGATCTCTCTTACGCGAAACTCCATGCCACAAGCGCAGACCTTCAGACTCACCTGAACAGTCTCGTCGGGCGGGCGCATGCGCTCATGTTCGAAAGCGAAAACGCGCCCGCGCTGTTCCGAATTCTCGTTCCGGAAGGAAAACTCAATATTGACGGCAAGGCGGTCGCAGCGGCTCCTTCCGCAATAAGACTAATTTTCGAATTCTATCTCAACGAGTTTCCTCAACTCTTGCAGAAGCGTTTCAAGTTCTTCTTCGTCTCGCTGACGATCGCTGTTCTGGGGGGAATTTTCGGCTACTGGCTTCTTATGAATCACCCCGATCAATCCGGCGTCTTCATTCCCGACAACTTGAAAAGTTCGATGGAGGCGTGGAAAGACGGAACGGTGCAACACGAAGGCAGCGCCGGTTTTGCCGGACAACTCATGACTCACAATCAAATGGTGGGGGTCGTTACGTTTGCGGGCGGGGTGGCTGGGGGGATTCCCTCCGTGTATATGCTATTCGGGACAGGCGGGATGATTGGGGCGATGTCTGCAATGATGACTCAAGTCCATCGCCACAACACTTTTTGGCCCGGAATTCTCCCACATGGGTTTGCAGAAATATCGGCGCTCCTCATTTGCGGCGCGGCGGGGTTGCTCATCGGAACCTCCCTGATTATGCCGGGCGATAAAACTCGCGCCGATTCTTTTCGATTAGGCGGGTTGGAAGCGTGCAAACTCGTCCTAGGAACGCTCCCGATGTTCATCTTTGCCGGTTTCGTTGAAGGAATGTTCTCGCATCTCAACATTCCCGCGCCCGTGCGGCTAACTTTTGCCGGGATCAACGGAGCGCTCTGGTACCTATATCTCTTCTTTCCGCGCAGGCGGAAAACAGTTTCAGCCTGACGCCTGACGAACATAAGACGAATTCGTCCGCCGCATATTCAGGCGAAGATTTTTATTCAGCATAACTATGGAGTTTCATCGCATGACTTTTAATCAGACGAATCGCACGGCTCCTGAAGCGCTCGTGCGACTCCGCAGTCAATTTCCGGACAGCCCGTTTCTCGCGCTCGGTCAGACCGTTTTTTGGGATGAACCGATGAAGGCTGTCTTGCGGCGACTGCTGGACGCGCACGAGCTTGGCGGAGAGATGGTTCTTGGCGTGCATGATACGGACTACTTCGCGAAGTCCAAAGTGAACCAATCCGGCAAAGCGAGATTCGCTCTTATGCCGCACAACGACGGCACTACGAAAGACCTCTGGTCTGCGGCAGGAGAGGTTTCGACTCTCTTTGGAAGCGAGACTTTTCCCGGCAAGCATGATTTCGCCCGCTTTGGAGTTCCCTTTGAGCGAGTGGCGAAGGCGAGCGATGCGGGACGGCAGGGCTTTATTGATGAAATGACGGAAGCCTGGGGTTGGCGCGGGTTAGTATATACCGGCTCGCGCGACCTCATTGTCAATTCCCTATCACTGAAAGAAGTTGGAGACGGCATCCTTGAGATGCTTTCCTGGGGGTTTGAAAACGCACTGCCGCAACTTATTCCCGGCTGTTGTCAGGATAAAGCTCGCGCAGTTGCGGATCAAATCATAGGGTGGTGTCGAACCTATCGAGAAGGACACCCCGACGCGACGCTTACCGATCTCTTTCAACACTGTCTAGCTAACCTTCACGAACTGCTCCTCGGACATGCCCTCCAAGCTACTACGGTTACAAGCACGACCAAACTCCTCCGCTTCGCCCCTGATACAGCCTGTCTGCCTCGTTTTAAATTCGTCGATCTTTTTCTGAAGCCTGACACCCGCGAATTGGCGATTTCCGCCTACAACAATGCCCTTGCAGGCTCGGAAATGTACGCGTTGGATAAATTCGGCGCAGGCGCGCTTCCTTTCGATGTCATCTCGCCTGAGTTCGGGCGAGGGACGCTTCGCGTGACCCCGAAAGTCGTTTTCGTGGAGACGCGGAAACCAATCGCTATCGGACTGAAGAAACCGGTCGAGTCCGTGCAGGAGTTGGCGGAAGTCCTACATAGAAAATTAGGAGACAAAGTCACTTTGGTTGGGAAGGCCGTCTCGCTCGTCTCGATGCTGGCGCAGGAGTTTCTCTTCGTCTTCAATGAAGAGGGATCGATGTACGTTCGACGAACAAGACAGATGAACGACACTCTCATCCGAGCCGGGGTTTGCCTCGATATGCGTCCCATCCTCCGAATTCGATACGAAACCTGGGATTCGCTCTCCGTCGCATCCTCTACATTGCGCCTGCCGGATCATCTCGCGGCGGCTTTTGGAGCGCGAGACATCGCTTCTAAGGAGTTCGGCGCCTCATGGAAAGAAGCGATGGCAGGG
>JAYVOT010000934.1:0-3632 GCA_043757795.1 Chthonomonadaceae bacterium
CGATTTCTTTTAAAGCGAATTGGCGGCAACGTGCCGCCAATTCGCCCAAACTCCTCAAATATACTTGCTTCGCCGCATGAATCCATGTTAAAATACAGAAGGACAAAGGATTTATCGTTAACGGCAGGAGCCAATCTTCTAATCTTCACTTTTTGTTGAACATAGGTTGCCGAATGCCGATTTGAAAGAGGTGACATGAACGCAGATCAGATTGCAAACCTGAGCACGGAGGAGCTGAGAAAAAGGCTTGCTGTTCGCGAAAGACAGTTAAAAGGCGTACACGACATCAGCGCCGCTCTCATTTCGCACGACGACCTCGACACGATTCTGAGGAACGCGCTTCAAGCCCTTCTCGACCTGGTAGACGCGGATGCAGGTTCGATTCTACTCTATGACTCTGACAAGAAAAGATTGACTTTCCGACATGTTATCGGAAGCGCTAGAGAGACTTTGATGGGAGTCGAAATCGACCCGGAGAAGTCCAACGGGAAAGCTGCCACCGCCTATCGCACTGGAAAATCCATCCTCACGCCCTCGATCTCCAATGCCTCTTTTGATCTAAACATCGATAGTTTCACCGGTTTTCATACCGAAAGCATTCTAACGGTTCCCCTTAAAAACACGAACGGCAGAAGCATCGGGGCGCTTCAGGCTCTCAATAAGCATGAAGGAAGTTTCGATCTTGAAGATCAAGACCTCCTTGAAATCGTCAGCAGCGTCGCTTCAACCGTGATTTCGAACGCCTCTCTTGCGGAAGAGGCGCAGCTTGCCGCCGTCGCGAGAGCGGTCGGCGATCTGGGACACGATATCAAAAACGCCCTGACTCCTATTGAGACGATGGTTGAAACGACGCTTCAAACTTTCATCGAGCCGATGTACGAAGAACTGGCGCAATGGGAGTGCAAATGGTCTCGCCAACACCCTGAGATGGTGGCGGAGTTGTCCTTGGCGATCACTCCGTTGCAAGATTGGTATCCTGAAGTGCGTGTGGCCGTGAAGGACGGATGCAGCGACATCAGGGAGATGGTCTCGGAAATCGCAGATTACATCAAAGGGACGCAGTCTACGCACTTTGAAATGAACGGACTTTTCGAGGTGGTGGAGGATAGGCTTCGTCGTCTTCGAGTCATCGCTCAAAACAGACGCGTGCAACTGCATATTGAGGCGGAACCGGGGCTTCCTGATTTTCGTTTCGATAGAAGATTAGTGGGTCGAGCTGTTTTCAATTTGGTGAACAACGCTCTGCTGGCTGTGAACGACGCGGTCAAAAAAGGAAGATTGGAACTTAGAAAAGAAGGATTCAACATCTGGGTTCGCCTCTCCGCTGAGATCGAAGGCGACGAATCCTCTCCATTCGCTCAAATCGAAGTGCGCGACGACGGTCCAGGAATTCCGGACGTGGTGAAGGCGACTCTCTTCACTCCGAACACGATCAGCACGACTCCCGGCGGCACCGGAATCGGCACGCGTTTCGTTAAAAGCGTCGCGGATGCTCATGGCGGATACGTGGGAGTAGAGAGCGTTGAGGGGAAAGGCTCGCGCTTCCGGATTCGCTTGCCGATCGCTTGAAAGAGGTTGAAGGTTCAATCTTCCCCGCCCACACTCAGATTCTCCCCGGCGCTCCCTTCATCGAAATGAGGGAGATTCAATGCGTTCTCTTCCATAAGCAAAGACTGATTTGCAAGCGGCAGTTCGCAGATTCCCACACGTCATGCATTGAAACGAGGCCTAAAGCCCGGAGGAGGTTCCGGCGCTTAGGGGACTTGGAGTTCACTCTTAAAGAAAAGAGCGTACGAAATGAGAGAGGCGAATCGGGTATTCTCTAGGCATGAAAAACAAAGATGAGGCGATGAAAATTCGCTCGACAACCATTATCGGAGTGAAGCGAAACGGCAAAGTGGCGATAGGCGGCGACGGACAGGTGACGCTCGGCAACACAGTGATGAAGCACGGAGCGCGGAAGGTGCGCCGACTGTACCAGAACAAGGTGATTGCCGGGTTTGCAGGTTCGGTAGCGGATGCCCAGGCGCTGTCGGACAGATTTGAGACGAAATTGGAAGCTTCCAACGGGAACTTGACTCGTGCAGCCATCGAGTTCGCGAAAGACTGGCGCACGGACAGAATCATGCGAAAGCTTGAAGCGATGATGATCGTGACGGACGGAGACCAACTCTACATCCTCGCCGGGGACGGAAATATCGTGGAGCCGGACGACGGCGTCGCGGCGATAGGCTCCGGCGGGTTCTTTGCGGCGGCGGCGGCGAAAGCGCTCCTGCGCAGAACGGACATGGACGCCCTTGAGATCGTGAAGGAAGCCATGAAGATCGCCTCCGAAATCTGCGTCTACACGAACGAAAGCATCGTCACGGACGTGCTTCCGGAGTAAAGAATCGCTGAAAATTCGCAATTTTTGGAACTACGGGGTTTCTTGCGGGGTTATAGTCGCGAAAGACAAGGAAGGGGAGGCGTTTCAGCGCCGGGGACGAAAACTCGGGGCGCTCAAGTCGTCTATCAGTACGGGTACGGCTACGACGGCGGGCGAAGATGGCGCAAAGACCTCCTCAACAACGTCTGGACGTGGTATCCCTGCGGAGTCGCCTGCACCGCCGGAGATTTGGTGGAGGAGACAAGCGACCTCACCGGCAATGTGTGGACTGCAAGCGCGAGCTACCTGAGAGCTGGAGGCGGATGTTCGAGCCGGATCATCTCGAGAAGCGGAGAGACGCATCACTTCGATTTGATTGGCGCGGCGGGAGTCGTCACGAACTCAAGCGGTACGATTGTTTCGAGCCATCTTTACGACGCCTTTAGCGCGACCCGGTTCACTTCCGGGACTGCTGCCACTCCCTGGCGAAATGGAGATCATTATCAGGCGGAGGAGGGGATGATCGCAAACTGTTGGATTGATGCCGATCAAGATAACTATTTCGCGCCTCAGCAATGTGGTCCCCCAAAAAACGAATACCAAAACCAAAAAATGCCCAAAAAAAGATTGGCGAAATTGTGAAAGCGCATACAATGCTTGCTATTCTTGTGCAAGGATCATCGGAAATAAACCACCGGCAGATTGGGGTAGCTCTACTAAAGTTTGCCATGATTGCCTTCAAAAGTGCAGAGGCTCTGGAAATCCATCGGGAATGCCAGCATGGAATAAAGTACCTTGTAACTTTTGGACGTGGCGATAGAATTGCATCCATGGAGCGAAAATGATTTGGAAATGATTTAAGGTAACCGATGTTACGCAGGGCGATCTCAAAATCGTCGTTCTTAGACTTTATTTTGATTTCGAATTGCGTAAAATTGGTTATGTAATTTGTTGATTTGCAAGCGCTTTTGCGATGGTGCATTGCTCATGAAGCATTCATAAGGTAGCGCAAATGAACAGTATGCAGAAAAAATTTGGCGTAAGATGTTCTAATCTTGGTGATGATATTGTCAATCAAGGGGTCACTTCTGAAAGCTACTTTGAGTTGAATGAATTAGTCAAGCAAACCCAGATGCCTGAAAGCCATAGTAGTGTCACGAATGGATCGATAACAACTCTTGCATTTTCACTGACAAGAATAATGATAGCAAGAAAAGAATGTGCTGATGCACTTGAAATGCTACTGAAACTCAAAAATGTCCTGTCT